>JAGLEW010000211.1 GCA_023144875.1 Methylococcales bacterium | reverse complement strand
GGCATCCGTGTTTGACCACCGACTAAAATCACTTCATCAATATCGGATGCGGATAAACCTGCATCTTTTAACGCGGTTTGACACGGCGCTTTAGTACGGTCGATTAAATCATCGACTAAGGATTCTAATTTTGCACGGGTTAATTTAACATTTAAATGCTTAGGACCTGACGCATCCGCGGTGACATACGGTAAATTAATATCGGTCTGTTCGGTGGATGATAATTCGATTTTTGCTTTTTCAGCCGCTTCTTTTAAACGTTGTAAGGCTAAAGGATCGCTGTGTAAATCAATGCCTTGCTCTTTTTTAAATTCATCGGCTAAAAAGTCAATGATGCGTAAATCAAAATCTTCACCGCCTAAGAAGGTATCACCATTGGTGGCTAATACTTCAAATTGATGCTCGCCTTCGATTTCAGCAATTTCAATAATAGAGACATCAAAGGTACCACCGCCTAAATCATACACGGCAATGGTGGTATCACCTTTCGGCTTATCCATCCCAAAGGCTAATGCTGCCGCCGTTGGCTCGTTAATAATCCGTTTAACATCCAGACCCGCAATACGCCCCGCATCTTTGGTGGCTTGGCGTTGAGAATCATTAAAATACGCAGGCACGGTAATCACTGCTTCAGTGACTTCTTCACCTAAAAATGCTTCGGCATCTTTTTTAAGTTTCATCAAAATACGAGATGAAATTTCAGGGGCGGCCATTTTTTTACCGTGACATTCGACCCATGCATCGCCATTTTCAGCTTCAATGATTTTATAAGGCACCATTTTGATGTCTTTTTGCACGACTTTTTCTTTAAAACGACGACCAATTAAGCGTTTGATTGCAAACAGTGTATTTTCAGGATTTGTAACCGCTTGACGTTTCGCGGATTGCCCGACTAACACTTCATCATCCGCGGTAAACGCAATAATAGAAGGGGTTGTACGCGCGCCTTCACTGTTTTCAATGACACGTGCCGTTCCATTTTCTAAAACAGCGACACAGGAATTTGTCGTTCCTAAGTCAATACCAATCATTTTACCCATTGAGTTCTCCAAAGTTGTTGGTTATAAATTTTTATAAGTTGTTAATAATGTGGGGGTATCTATTTTAATTTCAAGCGTTTTCAACGGCTTTTGCTACAACCACCATTGCAGGACGAATAAGACGACCATTTAAGCTGTAACCTTTCTGAAATACATTTAATACCGTGTTAGGTTCTGCCTTTTCAGACGGTTGCATGGTCATGGCTTGATGCAATTCAGGGTTAAAAACCTCACCTACGGGGTTGATTTGTTCAACATTGAACTTTTTAAGCGCCGATTCAAACTGTTTTAAAATCAGCTCATAACCTTCACGAACTTTTTTCATGTCCTCACTGTCCCCTTCGACCGCTTGTAATGCCAGTTCTAAGCTATCAATCACAGGCAATAATTCTTTTGAAAATTTATCAAGGGCAAATTTATGCGCATTTTCTAAATCCTTTTGAGTTCTGCGCTTTAGATTTTCCATTTCCGCTTGAATACGCAAGGATTTATCTAAATGTTCCGTGGATTTTTGCTCTGCAACCGCTAATTTTTTTTGTAGGTCTTCAATACTTATGCTTTCGGTGACAGTTTCCTCAACGGTTTCTGTTTCAACCGTTTCTTCAATAACCGCGTTGACTTCTTCATTGACGGGCGGTGTGGGGGAAGTCTTGTCGGTTTTATCTTGAGAATCGGTGGTTTCTTGCTCGCTCATGGTGTTAAAACTCCAAAAATATAAAAGCTGGTGATTAAAAAAGAGATTTTAAAATAACTGGGATTTAAGATGAGGGTTTATAATTTGAAATTCAAGGCTAATAACAATATTTATCGAACGAATTTTACCGCTATAAAGCCGTTATTAGTGATAGGGACGTGGTTAAGGCGCTTTAGGCAAAGGTGATTAAAGGCAATATAAAAAAGGCTGTTATTTTTTGAAATAAACCGTATATTGTGCGAACTTTTGTTTAACTTTTTAACTGACTATGAATACGATCAACATCAAAGGCGCAAGGACTCATAACCTTAAAAACATTGATCTTTGTTTGCCGCGTGATCGTTTGATTGTGATGACAGGATTGTCTGGTTCGGGTAAATCCTCGTTAGCATTTGACACCTTATATGCGGAAGGTCAAAGGCGTTATGTGGAATCATTATCAGCCTACGCGCGTCAATTTTTATCGTTAATGGAAAAACCTGATGTGGATCATATTGAAGGTTTGTCGCCTGCGATTTCAATTGAACAAAAATCTACTTCGCATAATCCACGTTCAACCGTAGGGACCATTACTGAAATTTACGATTATTTACGTTTATTGTACGCGCGTGTCGGAACGCCTTGTTGTCCTGAACATGGTGAATCCTTAGAAGCGCAAACCATTCGTCAAATGGTAGATCAAGTATTAGCGCAAGATAAAAAACAACGCTGGATGTTGCTTGCACCCGTGGTGAATCAGCGTAAAGGCGAGCATATTCAACTTTTTACTGAATTACGGACGCAAGGATTTATTCGGGCGCGCATCAATGGCGAACTGTATGAATTAGAATCGCCCCCAACGTTGGATTTACATAAAAAGCATAGCATTGAAGTGGTGATTGATCGGTTTAAAATTCGACAAGATTTACGGGTTCGCCTGACTGAATCGTTTGAAACCGCGCTACGAATGGCGAATGGTTTAGCGATTGTTATGCCGCTTGAATCAAGTGTTCAAATGAAATTAGTTTTTTCAAATAAATACGCCTGTCCAAAATGCGGTTATAGTTTAAGTGAGCTGGAGCCGCGAATTTTTTCGTTTAATAATCCTAAAGGGGCGTGTCCTGATTGCGAAGGTTTGGGGGTGACTCAATATTTTGAGGTTGAACGGGTGGTGAGTGATGCGAATCTCAGTTTAGCCAAAGGCGCAATTCGAGGCTGGAGTGAACGAAATCACTATTATTTTCAAATGTTATCGACGGTAGCAAAACAGTATGGCTTTAGTTTACG
>JAGLEW010000210.1 GCA_023144875.1 Methylococcales bacterium | reverse complement strand
ATTAACCCGAACTCAGGTTATTTATTATAAAAACCAAATAGTTATATTTTTTGTCGTGTACAGAGATGAATTACAACCGCATCAGATTGAAAATTTTGATTTACAGGCAACTTTAGCAGAAAATTTTGACGATGAATATCAAGGGATTAAGCAGGTCTATCATAAAAAATACCTCTGCAATACTTAACTATTACCAAAAGAGTAATTAAAGCGTCAACAATTTCTACAAAGTAGAGGTTTTAGTTTTGATATTATTCGGCAATTTTTAAAGCGGCTGAAGTTAAATACTGGAATATTTTAAAAAAATACCGCTATTGTGAGAAATGCCTTACATTATGCTGGACAAAAGGGGTTAAATTAGGCAGAATTGACCGATTATACAATCTTGCTCACAAATGTTATGGCATCTATTCTCGTTTTAAATGGCCCTAACCTTAATTTATTAGGGATTAGAGAGCCAACACATTATGGTTGTCATACCCTTAAAAGCATACAAAATTCCCTTGATGCATTGGCTAAAAAGCAAGGTCATCAACTTGGATTTCATCAGTACAATGCCGAGCATTTATTGATTGAAACCATTCAGCAGGCGTTTTATGATAAAGTCGATTTTATTATTATTAACCCTGCCGCTTTTACACATACCAGCGTTGCCATTCGAGATAGCTTATTGGCAACAAAAATTCCGTTTATAGAAGTACACTTATCCAACATTCATGCGCGTGAGTCGTTTAGAAAGCACTCCTATTTTTCAGATATCGCAGTAGGTGTTATTTGTGGGTTAGGAACCAAAGGCTACGAATTGGCTTTACACGCCGCCGATCAGATTTTAACCGAGAAATAATATGACGATGGACATTAGAAAAATAAAAAAATTAATCGAACTAATTGAAAGTTCCGACATCTCTGAAATTGAAATTAGTGAAGGTGAAGAGTCGGTTCGTATTAGTCGTTATTCTGCCACGCCTGCCCCTGTTGCGGTTGCAGCGCCTGTAATGGCGGCTGTTGCTCCCGTTGTTGCTATCGCGGCAACAACACCTGAAAGCACTGAAGAAAGCGAACAAGGTCATGTCTTAAAATCCCCAATGGTTGGTACGTTTTATCGTGCTTCTTCACCAGGAACTGCCCCTTTTGTCGAGGAAGGTCAGTCTGTCACGCAAGGGGAAACGCTGTGTATTATTGAAGCGATGAAAATTTTAAATCAAATTGAAGCCGATAAAAGTGGCGTGATTAAAAAAATATTAGCCGATGATTCACAACCTGTCGAATATGATCAACCATTATTTGTGATTGAATAAGGAATAGGGATTAAAAGAAATGTTCGATAAAATTGTTATCGCCAATCGAGGCGAAATTGCATTGCGAATTTTACGTGCTTGTCGTGAATTAGACATCAAAACCGTGGCAGTACATTCCGATGTTGATCGTGATTTAAAACATGTTCGACTTGCCGATGAGGCAGTTTGTATTGGCCCAGCGGCCTCTGCGGACAGTTATTTAAATATCCCCGCCATTATTAGTGCCGCTGAAGTTACCGATGCGGAAGCGATTCATCCAGGTTATGGTTTTTTATCTGAAAATGCCGATTTTTCGGAAAAAGTGGCGCAAAGTGGTTTTACCTTTATAGGCCCTAGCGCGGATACCATTCGCATGATGGGTGATAAAATTTCGGCAAAAAAAGCCATGCATAAAGCGGGGGTTCCTTGTGTCCCTGGTAATGGCAATCCCTTGGGCAGCAACCCAAAAGAAAACTTAAGAATGGCGAGCGATATTGGTTATCCCGTCATCATTAAAGCCGCAGGCGGTGGTGGTGGTCGTGGAATGCGAACGGTTCATACAGAAGCGGCCTTGTTAAATTCCATTAATATGACGAAAGCCGAAGCAGGAACCGCTTTTGGCAACAGTACCGTTTACATGGAAAAGTTTTTAGAAGACCCACGTCATATTGAATTTCAAATTCTTGCCGATAGTCATGGTAATGCGATTCATTTGGGGGAGCGTGATTGCTCTATGCAACGTCGACATCAAAAAGTCATCGAAGAAGCGCCTGCACCAGGTATTACCGACGAAGAACGTAATCGCATGGGAAAGCTATGTACCGATGCCTGTAAAAATATTGGTTATTTAGGCGCGGGAACTTTTGAGTTTTTATACGAGCGTGGTGAGTTCTTTTTCATTGAAATGAATACACGAGTTCAAGTAGAACACCCCGTCACCGAAATGATTACAGGCTTTGATATTGTCAAAGAACAATTACGCATAGCCGCAGGTTTACCGCTTTCGATGACACAAGAGCAAATCACATTTACAGGTCATGCGATTGAATGTCGTTTAAATGCTGAAGACCCACATAACTTTATGCCTTGCCCTGGAGTTATTGATCAATTTCACATGCCTGGTGGTCCTGGGATTCGCTGTGAAACGCATATTTATAATGGCTATACTGTTCCCCCTTATTATGACTCTATGATTGGCAAACTAATTGCGCATGGCGAGGATCGAAACAGCGCAATTGCTCGTATGAAAACTGCATTAATGGAAATGGTCATTGATGGCATTAAAACCAATATTCCCTTACAGTCGGAATTAATGTCAGATAATGGATTTGCCGCAGGTGGGCAAAATATTCATTATTTAGAAAAAAAATTAGGTCTTAGCTAATACCCCATGACTTGGCATCAATTATCAATTACCACGGATGAAATTACTGCGCCATTAATTGCCGATTTTTTCAGCGAATGCGGTGCGGTTTCTGTAACGTATATAGATGCGAAAGATGAGCCTGTCTATGAACCTGCGGTGGGTGAAACCAAAATTTGGCAACAAACCACCGTTATTGGGCTTTATGAATTAGAGGCCAATCCAGCGTTAATAAAAGCTAAATTATGGCAACAGTTTACGGCTGAAAAACTCTTGCATTGGCAGCTTGAACGCATTGAAGATCAAGTATGGGAACGAGCATGGCTGGAATATTATCAGCCGATGAAATTTGCGGATAAATTATGGGTTTGCCCAAGCGATCAAGCGCAAACGGAAGCGGGAACCGTGTGCATGAGCTTAGACCCAGGGCTGGCTTTTGGTACAGGTACTCATGCTACCACCGCCTTATGCTTAGAATGGTTAGCCAGTCATGACCTCAACGACAAAATCATTATTGATTATGGCTGTGGTTCTGGAATTTTAGCAGTCGCGGCACTGTTACTAGGGGCAAAAAAAGCGTATGCGATTGATATAGACCCTCAAGCATTAACCGCGACACAAATGAACGCTGAAAAAAATCAGGTTGAAGACAAAATAAGCCTTTTTTTAGCGCACGACTTTAAAACAATTGAAGCTGATTTAGTTTTAGCCAATATTCTTGCTAAACCCTTAATTGAACTATCATCCCTAATTACAACTTTGGTTAAACAGGACGGACAGCTCATTTTATCAGGCATCTTAAGCGAACAAGCCACAGACGTACAAAAAAAATATGAAAAACAATTTGATTTTAAGCCTGTCACACAGCAACAAGACTGGTGCCGACTCGATGGCAGGAAACGTTTAGATTAATGCTTACCCACTGTCAACACTGTAAAAAAACCTACAGCACGGATGTTGAAATTTTATGTCATCCACACCGAGATCGCTTGTGTTCACATTGCGGGGAAATGTTGGGGAAACTAAAACGCTTAGGCGATGATTTTTTAGTTTTGGGGGGGCATAAAAAAGTTTATGAGCAAGAGCGATTTTGGTCTTGGAAATTAGGCGTGTGGATTTGTTCAATTGTCTTAGCCGCGCAAATTTATATTTTTGAAAAAGACAACATTATTCACAATGCAAAGGCTCGAATATGGTTGGAAAAAATATGCGACTCTTTAAAATGCCAATTACCCACCTATAAAAACGGTGATGATTTTGAAGTCATGTTTGGAAATTTGCAACAAACAAAACATCAATATTACACGTTTCAGGCAGTTATAAGTAATCAAGGCTTATTTGAGCAACCCCACCCTACTATAAAATTGAATTTATTAACCTTGTCAGGCAAAAGTTTTGCCCAGCGAGTGTTTACACCACAAGAATATATGAATACAACAATTAATAAACTTATTGCACCTTCAAAAACCATTGAAATCAGTATGAAAATCGCCAAGCCAGAACAAACGGTCGGTGGTTATAGTTTTGAGTTAATTTAATAACAGGTGTTATCCCTTTCCTATCACATAAACAAATTAAGAGGCTCTTTATGAAAGCATGCGATTCTTGCCAACGTGTTGAAATTGGTAAAAACCATCGAAATCAAAGTGTATTGATTCGTGCCATTGCCACTCCTTTGGTTTACCTACCCCTCTTAATGGTGCCATTTGTAATTTTTAGCGCTTATACCTGCTATTTTCATTTACGCTTAAGCGGCGGTAAAAACATCAAAAAATGGGGCGATTTTATTCCCGATCGCGCCTCACACCGTTATGATTTAAAATCTCAAGTAACAATGGATCCGACGTTTAAACTCAGCGCCGCACAATCAAAATTATATTGGATTTTTAATTGCACATGGTATTGCCCATTAAGCGTTGCCTTATTTGAATGGCACGCATATTTAGTAAAAGTAATTGAAAATTGGTGGTGTCCGTTCGAACATGACCGTAAAAATGAACATTACCAAGATGCCGCTATTGATAAATCTTTTTGGCATATTTATCCAGAGGAAGCCAGTAAATTACAAGAAGATGATTTAAAAAACCCTATCTGGAATGATAACACCGAGGATACGAAAGATGATCGCTAAAAAAATATGGTTACCCCTTTTTATTGCGCTTACGGTCATCGCATGTTCAGATGATCCTGCCGAAAAAGCAACCGATATTGAAAAACATCAATTTCAAAAAGAGTTTGCCGATGATTGTGTTGCTCGCGAGCTTAAAAACTCAGTTAATACCAATTCAGATAAACCTCGTATTGAAAAATCTTGCACCTGTATTGCCAAATATATGATGAAAGATTTAACAGGCGTTGAAGCCGAAAAAGTTTTAGATGACGATACAGATACACAATCATTACGCATTCGTTTTGATAATGCCGCCTACAATTGCTTGCAAGAAGATATGGTTAAAAAACCTAAAATAATGGGCAGACCTTAAATATTATTTTTGTAGATTTAGTCCAATTATTCTATGAATTCAGGGAAGCTGATTCAAGCTTCCCTCCTACTCCTTTACCCTTTCAATACTGGCAAAGCTCACCCTAAGAAGGCAGGGCAATCGGGCTTAAATTGCCCCAATAATTTTAAGTAAATAATTATTATCCCAGCCAGCCTTTAACCGCTTTGTTTTTATACCAACTTTTGCCGATGTTTCTTTTTTAATCAAATTCAGAGCAATATGTCTAATCACAGCAAGATTTGATGCGCTATAACCATTACGGGTTCTATTTCTATCCTCGTCAAAAGCCATATCAAGTACCCAATGCAG
>JAGLEW010000021.1 GCA_023144875.1 Methylococcales bacterium | reverse complement strand
ATTTTTGGTTATCATTGTAGTTTTTAACAAATCTAATGAAGTTGCTATGATCAAAAAAAGCTATTTAATAGAGCCAAATTCTCATTTTAAAATAGTAGATGCGCCAACGATACCGCCTTTAAGCGAAACCTTATCAAGAAAAGTATTAAAAAAAATGCTTAAAGACCTGCGTAAAGAACTAAAGGAATTACAGCACCGTTTATTTGCAGAAAATAAAAACTCACTATTGTTAGTGTTTCAAGCGATGGATGCGGCGGGGAAAGATAGTACGATTCGAGCGGTTTTAAGTGGTGTTAATCCTGCAGGTTGTCATGTTTCATCGTTTAAAAAGCCATCGGTTGAAGAATTGAATCATGATTATTTATGGCGCAGTGCGATCTGTTTGCCCGAACGTGGACAAATTGGCGTGTTTAATCGGAGCTATTATGAAGAAACTTTGGTGGTGCGGGTTCATCCTCATTATTTACAGTCCCAACACTTGGCGCATTTATCAGATGATTTGAGTGAGAATAACTTGCAGTCATTTTGGGCGGCGCGTTTTGAGTCTATTAACGATCATGAAAAACACTTAGCGCGTAATGGCACGGTCATTATAAAATTTTGGTTAAATGTCTCAAAAGAGGAACAAAAAAATCGTTTTTTATCGCGCTTAAACGAACCAGAAAAACATTGGAAGTTTGAGTCGGGGGATTTAAAAGAACGTGCGCACTGGGACGATTATATGCATGCTTATGAGCAAATGTTGAATGCTACCTCAAACAATCATGCCCCGTGGTATGCGATACCTGCGGATAATAAATTATTTATGCGCGTGGAAGTGGCGAAAACAATCGTGGCAACGTTGAAAGCGATGTCGCCTCAATACCCTGAGGTTGAGAAGGATCAATTAGCGCAATTTAATGAAATACGTGAACAATTAATACATGAAGAATAAGAAGAGGGATTTAACCCCCTGAAAAATCAGAATTGTGTCATTATAATTTATCAACGTCTTTCATGGATAAACCTGTTGCGGCTACAATAGTTTCAATCGTAGCTCCAAGCTGTTTTAATTTTATAGCCGCCTCAATCATGCCTTCTTCTTTGCCTTTAATTTGTCCTTCCTCAAAAGCGGTATCCGTGACACGTTTCACCTCCCAATACTCCAGCAGGTTTTTTTGATAAGCTTCATATTCTTCGGGTTTTAAATGTGAAATTTCAGCAATTTCAAACCCTTTTTTAAAAATTGGCTCATTTAAAATGGCTGGAATATGATCAAAACTTTCCAAGTTTTTTAAAAAATAAACCCATTTATCAAAGTGGGTTTCCAGCTCATGCGCTTGTTTATTAAATAACGGCATCTGTAAAAATTTAAAATGCAGTTTATCGTAAAACACATCCCCATCTTGGTCTTTTAAACAGACATCACGCCGAAATTTACGTTTTTCTTCGGCTTCATCATAATGAAAATCCAAAATAGCAATAAAATAAACAGGCAGTAATTCAAAATCCCAATCACCTTTTTTTGCTTGATCTTTAATTGGAAAGGTTGAGTAAAATAATGAACGGTCTTTGAAGAATTTGACCTTGGCTTTTTGCATTTCCACAATAAAGCGATCACCTTCGTGAGTTTGACAATAAATATCAAAAATAGCCCGTCGTTCTTTAGCGGTATCGTTGATATGTTCAACGTTTTTAAATTCGAGCGTGGAAATTTGATGATGAGAGGGTAAAAGCTGGTTTAAAAAATCAATCAATAAATCTTTATTGGCTTCTTCTGCAAAGAGTTTTTTAAATCCAAAATCGGTGTAAGGGTTGAAGTATTTTGTTGTCATAGAGTTTTCCTCTATACACGACAAGAATTTTTTGAGCATTAGATATTATACTTGAACTCGTGAGGCATAAAAAAAGCCTACTTATAAAAGTAGGCTTTTTAATATTGGCGTCCCCAGGGGGGTTCGAACCCCCGTTACCGCCGTGAAAGGGCGGTGTCCTAGGCCTCTAGACGATGGGGACTAAGACTTTTATTCTATTCGGTGTAGCATTTTTAAAACTTGGCGTCCCCAGGGGGGTTCGAACCCCCGTTACCGCCGTGAAAGGGCGGTGTCCTAGGCCTCTAGACGATGGGGACTAAGACTGATTTATAAATTCCCATATTTAAAAATATGGTGGAGCCAGGCGGGATCGAACCGCCGACCTCAACACTGCCAGTGTTGCGCTCTCCCAATTGAGCTATGGCCCCAACTGAGTTCCTTTATTATACGGTTATTTTATTCGTTGTCTAGATTTTTTATATAATTGATGGCTGTTTGTATTCTCGTTAATACTTTTTCTCGACCTAGTAAGGATAACGTAATATCAATAGAAGGGGAGACACTGCCTCCACACACCGCGACACGTAATGGCTGGGCGACTTTTCCGAGTTTTAGCTCCATTGTTTCAGCGGTTTTTAAGACAATTTGATGTAATGCATCACCGTCCCAAATGTCGATCGCTGAAAATTGATCTAACAGTGATTGCAAGACCATTTCTGTGGCGGCTTTAAAATTTTTCTTAGCGGCTTTTGGGTCATATTGTTCAAAATCACTGTAAAAATAGCGACTGGCTTTCGCCATTTCAACTAAGGTTTTACAACGTTCACGTTGTGCTTGTACCATCAGTACAAGATCAGCCCCATTTTTAGGGTCAATGTTTTGTTGTTCTAAATGCCACACTAAATGTTTTGCAACCATTTCAGGGGCACTGTTCATAATGTATTGGTGATTCAGCCACAGTAATTTTTCTGAATTAAAGGCGGAAGCGGCGACGTTGACATCTTTTAGGTCAAACAGGTTAATCATTTCCTCCATTGAGAAAACTTCTTGATCGCCATGAGACCAGCCTAAACGCACTAAGTAATTCAATAAGGCTTCAGGTAAAAAACCATCATCACGGTATTGCATCACACTGACAGCCCCATGACGTTTGGATAAACGCGCGCCATCGTCGCCTAAAATCATCGGTAAATGCGCGTATTGTGGTAAATCACTCTCTAAGGCGTTTAAAATATTAATTTGTCGAGCGGTATTATTTAGGTGGTCATCGCCTCGAATAACGTGTGAAATTTTCATATCCATATCATCCACGACAACGGTTAAGTTGTACGTTGGGCTACCATCCGAACGGGCAATAATTAAATCATCCAATTCTTTATTTTGAAGGGTGATTTTCCCCTTAACTACATCATGGATGACGACTTCACCTGATTCAGGGTTTTTAAAACGAATGACGGTTTCAACATTTTCATCACTGATGCCATGACGACAGCGACCATCGTAACGCGGTTTTTGTTTTTGTTGTTTTTGAGTGTCACGCATTTCATCCAGTCGCTCTTTGGTGCAACGGCAATAGTAGGCGTGTCCTTGATCGAGTAACTGCTGGATAATAGTTTTATAGCGGTCAAATCGTTGGGTTTGATAAAAAGGCCCTTCATCATGTTCAAGCCCTAGCCATTGCATACCCTCTAAAATCGCATCAACCGATGCTTGGGTGGAGCGCTCTAAATCCGTATCTTCTATTCTTAAAACAAATTTTCCTTGATGCTTTTTAGCGTATAACCATGAAAAGAGGGCGGTTCGAGCGCCACCGACATGAAGATAGCCAGTAGGGCTTGGGGCAAAGCGGGTTTTTATAGTCATAAAGAATGATTTGTGTGTGCGATTAATTTTAAGAATTCAGTTTCAGAAATGATGTCTTGGTTGTTATTCACCCGATCTAAATACACGAGACCTTGTAAGTGATCGTATTCATGTTGAAAAATTCGGGCGTTAAAACCGTCTAATTCTTTTTGCTGGAGAGTGCCATTGACATCGTTATAGTGGACTAAAATATGCGGATGGCGAGGGACTAAGGCTCGAATACTTGGAATGCTGAGACAACCTTCCCAGTCTTTTTGGGATTCATCTGAGCATATTTCAAAGGAGGGGTTAATGAAGATTTCGGGCGGCATTAACGGCGCATTGGGATAACGCGCCGTTGGTTTAGAGGCAATAATTAAAACACAATACGATTGATAAATTTGAGGCGCGGCAAGTCCTACGCCTTGTGAGTTTTCTAAACAATCGTATAATGCTGCCACCAAATTGTTGAGTTTTTTGGTCTTGAACGCAGTAATTTTATCGGCTTTACGTCGTAAAATAGGCTCGCCTAATTGGGCGATTTTTTGCATTATCTTAAAATACTCTTAACATCTTGGGTTAAATGATCAAAATTGACCTCTTTTGCAAAACGATCATCAATTAATCCTTCGATGTTGTTGTCTTCTAATAACCCTAATGACACCATGTTATCTGCCATTGTTTGCATTTCAGATTCTAATGGCAGGTAATGATTGTACAGTGTACGGTTTTTAGATTCATCGACTGAAAAGCGTTTTGGTTGTGTCAACGCGTAACCAACTAACTCAGGGGATTGATTCCAATAGTCGGAGGCAATTTTTATGGTTTCTTCAATATTATCTTCCGCCCAAATTCCAGATCGAATGGCTCCGTGTACGAGCATTTTAACCGCTTCAGGATCTTTTTTTATAAAATCATTTCGTACAATGACTAAGTTACAAATAAAATATGGGCTTTCTTTTTCGGCATAAAATAAGGTTTCTGCCTCGCCTGAACGTAGGGTTTGAGCGGCAAAAGGTTCACCCACAAAATAGGCATCTAATGCGCCTGCCGATAAAGCGGAAGCCATGTCAGGGGGATTCATTTCTACAATGTCAATTTTGGAGGTTAAGCCTCGTTTTTCCAAAAGTTTTCGTAAGGTAATATTATGCCCAGAATAGCGCATTGGCACGGCAATTTTACTGCCTGCTAGGTCACTGAGTGACTTAATATTTAAGGCGGTACGGGTGACTAAGGTGCTTTCATGACGATTGCCAATGTAGACTATTTTGATGTCTTCCTTTTGTTGACGTAACACGATGGAAAGAGGCGCGATGATAAAGGCGGCATCAATTTTTTTATTGCGCAAGGCTTCCGCCATTTCGGCAAAGGAGGCAAATTTAAGGGCATTAAAACGAATTTCCTTGTTATCTTTGCTGGCATAATCCAGTAAAGGCGCGGCTAAGTTTGTGATAACAGGCATATAGCCCATGTAGATGGTTTTTTTACTGCCGTGAATAAAATTTAATTCGTAGTGAGCTAAAGAAATAAAAACCAGCCAGAGGATAGAGAAGAGGGTTATTTTCCACGGGAGGCTTATTTTAAACGGCATAGCTGACTCCGAGCATGAAGAATATCTCATCACGCAATACTTTGAGTTCTTTGTCTTCGCCTAAATTACGTGGGCGACCGCAATCAAGTTTTTGTTCCAGTTTGACTTGGGCGGGTCGGTCGGACATGACGATAATTCGGTCGCCCATAATTAAGGCATCATCAATATCATGTGTTACAACTAAGGTGGTTTTTTTAATTAATTCGTGCATATTGACCACTTCTTCACGAATTTTCATGTGGGTTAAAAAATCGAGTCCACTGAAGGGTTCATCCATGATGAGTGTATTGGGGTTAACTGCCAATGCTCGCGCTAATTCGGCACGCCGTAACATACCACCAGAAAGTTGATGCGGGTAATGGTATTCAAAGCCTGTTAGTTCCACCATGTTAATGTGTTCTTTTATTCGACTTTTCTTTTTTTCGGTGTCGGTAAGATGGCGCACACCTAATTCTACATTTTCCCAAACCGTCATCCAAGGGAGTAAACCACTATGCTGGAATACAAAAATATTATCAGAACGAGGCCCTTCTATGGGTTGTCCATCAATTAAAACTTCACCAGAGGTGGGTTTTTCAAAGCCCGCAATCATCTTAAGGAGGGTTGATTTTCCACAACCAGAAGGGCCCAAGATACAGACCATTTCACCGTCTTCAAATTCTAGGTTTACATTTTCGAGGACGCTAATGCGGTGATCTTTTTTATTTGCAGTATTGGGGCTACGATCAAGATATGATTTATTTAAATTTTTTATGTGTATATGGCTCATTATTTTGACAATCGTCCCCATGCGGTGGATTCAATGTTCCCTAAAAGTTGCATAATTAGGTCTAATAGTAGACCAATAATACCAATAACAATCATCCCAACCATTACGTAATCCATTCGCAATGCGTTCCGTGAATCAAGGATCATATAGCCTAATCCTGATTGTACGGCGATCATTTCAGCGGCAACCACAACCAGCCATGCAATGGTGATGGTGATTCTAAGCGCGGTGGTTACTTCAGGGATAATTGCAGGCATGACTATTTTGGTGATAGTCTCGTAGCGGCTAAAGTTAAAATTAGCGGCTACTTGGAAGAAGGTGGGTTTTATCGATTCGACCGCAGTGCTAGTTGAGACAACCATTGGAAAAAAACTGGATAAAAAAATTAAGAAAACAGCGGGTAAGTCTCCGATACCAAACCATAACATGGCGAGAGGAATCCATGCCAGTGGTGAAATGGGGCGTAAAAATTGAAATAAAGGATTAAAGAGGTATTTTGCTGTTTTTGAAAGCCCTAAGACGATACCAATAGGTAGTCCTAAAATAACGGCAAGGGCAAAGCCCATACTGACACGAAATAAACTCGCCACTGAATGTTTTAATAAATTACCATTACTTGCTAGTTCTTGCAGGCTTAGTAATACAGAAAGTGGGGAAGGGAAGACTTGGTGGCTCCAGCCGCTATAGCGTGTGATAAGTTCCCAAATAATTACAATACACACGAATGTTAGGATGGGTAAGATAATTTCTTTGCGAAACATTTAAGGATTCCTTATAGAGAGTATGTAATTAGCGCGGTAAAATAAATAGATACGTTAATGAGTCTAAAAAAATATGTCAAAAGTATCATGTTTTTTCGTGAGAAGTTTCACAATTTTAGTCGAATTACCTATGGGTTTTATTCATTCTTTAAATGAGTTCAATTTCTTGAGCGAGGCTATGATATTGTTGGGCAGAGCGCGCTGTTTTATCATAATAAGCGATCGGTTGGCTGACGATTTGGGATTCTTGCATTTTAGAATCGTAATTAATTAGGGTTTTAAAAATTTGTTGATTATATTTTTGTTTTAACTTGCTGTAAATGACTTTAGAGGCGGTATTATCATCGTTATACATAGTGATTAATACTTTGTAATCTAATGGGTGATTTTTTGAAACGGCTTTGATAATATTTTCAGTTTGCAATACGCCGTTCATGGCTAAAAACTCACATTGTGTTGGAATAATCACAAAATCGGCGGCCATGAGTGCATTTGGGGTAAAAAATTTCACGGAAGGTGGCGTATCTACTAATATATAATCAAAATGTTCTTTGATAGGTTCTAAGGCTTTGCGTAAAAAGCTTCCAAAGTCTTTTTGCTGTAGACACTGTTTTGCTAATAGAGCCATACGACTGTTCGAGGGCAGGAGCCAAACATTTTTTCGGACATTTTTAATGGTTTTGATGATTTGCGCTTTTTCTTGAATAATTTCGTAGAATGAATATTCATTCCGCTGACCAAGCAACAAACTAAGGTTGGCTTGAACATCAAAGTCTATGAGCAATACTCGCTTGTCAAGCATAGATAGGGCGACCCCTAGGTTTAAGCAGGTTGATGTTTTTGCAACACCGCCTTTATGACTACAAATAGTAATCACTTTAACTTGTGGTTCTTGGCTAATTTGGTCTAATTCGTAAACTTCTTCAGTTTCAAGTGTATCAACAGAAAAGACATGTTGACATTTTGAGCAACGGACTTTAAAAAAAGTCTTATTTATAAGCTGTGTCTCTAGTTTAAATCGTGTGCTACATTTATCACAAACAATAATCATTGGGGAAGTCTATATTCAGGATAATAAGAGATCACTTTCATGATCCTTAATTAACATTTCTATTTCAGTCACGAGGTCTGATTGGTCAATGACTTTATCGACAACCCCTTTTTCCTTTGCGCATTCCACTAAATTAGGATAAACACAGGTTTCGCTTCGTTGAGCCAGAGTAACCCCCGAGTATTTTTTTATACTGGAAAAACCTTCTGAGCCATCATCGCCCAGTCCTGTTAATAAAACTCCGATGGTTTGACCATTAAAAATTTTAGCCGCTGAGCTAAACAGGTTATTTAATGGTTTTTCTTTGGTATCAGAAAGTGCAATATAAAATTGGTTGTTTTCGTTGGTTTTAATCGTTAATGTATAGTCATTTGAGCCAATATAACATACTCCTGCTTCTAAAAGCGCCCCATCAGTCACTTCACGGATATGCCAAGCGCTGTATTTATTAAACTCTTCAGCAAAGGCGGGGAGTATTTTTGGTGAAACTTCTTGAATAACGATAGCCGCAGTTGCAAGTTTTGGTGAAAGTTGGGAAAACAACCGAATGCTGGTATTAGGCCCGCCCAGAGTAGTACCAACGAGTAAAAGATGATCTAAATGTTGGTATTCATCACTATGATTGAGTTTTTCTTCCGCCTTAAGTGGTTGAATTCTAACGCGGTGTACATTTTTAATATTAACCGAGTAAGCAAGTTTTATACGCTCTAAAATTTGTTGTTTTGATTGGTGAATATCTCTTGAAATGGCACCAGAAGGTTTTGGTAAAAAGTCAACGACCCCTAATCTAAGGGCTTCAAATGAGATGGCACCATTACTAAAAAGGGAGCTTAACATAACAATGGGAACAGGGCATTCGAGCATGATATGTCGAACCGCTTTTATGCCATCCATAACGGGCATATCAACATCGAGTGTGATCACATCTGGGTGGAGTAATTTGATTTGTTCTAATGCTAATTTTCCATTTTTAGCAGAGCCTACGACTTCTATATCAGGGTCGGAGTTTAATATTTCACTAATCGCTTTTACCATGAAACTTGCGTCATCAACCACTAAGACTTTTATTTTTTCTGCCACAATAACCTCTTGATTTTTAATTTAACCTATTAATGTAAATAGTAGTCTAATCATTCCTTAATGAAGAGTTCGAGTGATTTTTTTTCTTGTCGGTGATGTTTGTTAATTTGCTTGGTAGTGGTCATTGCAACTAATTCATAAATATCAATAATTAATGAGACTCGACCATCTCCAATAATGGTGGCGCCTGAAAAACAGTTTTGTTCATAAAGATAATCGGCTAAAGGTTTAATCACAACTTCATCCTGTCCTATTAATGAGTCAACCATTAAGCCTATTTTTTGTGTGCTTGTATTGACAATCACCACAAAAAAATCATCATCGCTCAGGTTTTTATCGGGTTCCAGTGAAAAAAGGGTAGACAAGCGAAAAATGGGAACGGTTTTTCCCCGTAAATACATGACTTCTGTTTCTTCCATAATGGAAATGTCATTATACTGAACTCGTAATGTTTCTTCGACATTTGCCAGTGGAATGGTAAAAGAATCTTTTCCTACTTTAACAATTAAGGCGGAAATAATAGCGAGGGTCAGTGGAATCTTCAAACGCATTTTTGTTTCAATGCCTTTTTTTGATTCAACATCAATGGTGCCATTGAGTTTTTCAATATTTTTCTTAACAACATCCATACCGACGCCTCGACCTGATGTGCTGCTAATTTCTTTTGCGGTTGAAAAGCCTGGCATCATAATAAAACGGGTCAAATCATTATTTGACATACGATCAAGCTCTTCTCGGGTAAATAAATCCATTTTTTGAGCTTTTTCTTTGATGCGTTCAATATCAATACCACGACCATCATCGGTAATTTCAATCACGATATGATTACTCTCATGATAGGCTTCTAAAACAATGTTGCCTGTTTCAGACTTTCCTGCCGCTAGCCTTTCTTCAGGGCGTTCTATTCCATGCCCTATGGCGTTGCGAATCATATGCATTAATGGGTCGGCAATTTCTTCGATAATCATTTTATCGAGCTCTGTATCTTCCCCGAGTACTTTTAAAAATACTTTTTTATTATTGGTATTCGCGACATCATGAACGAGACGAGGAAAACGATTAAACAATTGCGTCATTGGCAACATTCTAACCTTCATAACGCTTTCTTGCAGTGCGTTTGAGGTTCGACCTAGCGCTAAAATTGCTTCACTAAAACGATAAGCAAAGGTTCGAATGAGTTTTAAATCTTTTTGCGCGAGACCTGTTGCTTTTAGATATTGTTGCAGCTCAGAAATTTCACTTACCAATTGAAAAAAATAGGCTCTATCAACAATTAATTCACCGACTTGATTCATTAAGGAATCAATTTTATCGGCATCAACCCGAATGCTTTTCTTAAAAACTTTTTTCGGTGGAGCCGCAGGCGCGAGCTCAGGAATAATGGTTTTATTTTTTGGTGTGGTTTTTTGAGGAGGTGTCTTTTGAGGAGGCGGTGTTTTTGCTTTAGGCGGTACTTCTTTAATAGGTGTTAATTTTTTAGGCTCGACAGGCTCAGGCAATATGGTATCAGTTGCTTCATTGGCTTCTTTAAGCGTTTTTACATCAAGAATTAAATCTTTTGTTTCGGTTTTTTTAACTTCTTTTCGTTGTTTTTCTGTCGAATCAAGTAAAGTACTAAACACTTCATTAATTGGTTCAGAAATAATCGCTTGTTCAACCACAGAGGCATCTAAGGCGAGGCTTAATTTATGAAATAATTCACTTTCAACACTGCTATTGCGTGCTTCAAAATCATCTTCATCATTGTTAGAGAGAGTAGGTTCTGCCTCTGAAATGATTTCTTTCGGTGTTTTTTTAACGATATGAGGGGGTGTAATCTCGACTTTCGGTGTTTCCTTTTGAAGCACTAATTCCTCAATAAAGGCATTTTCACCACTTAAATCAGGCTCTTTATCATCGAAAAGACGGTCAATTTCCTGTAAGTTTTTGGTATTCGTTGGTTCAATATTATCATTGAAAAGAATATCATTTTCCGTTGAGGCTTCTACTTTGATGGTTTCAGCTTTTAACTGAGGAAAAATAGCTTGTAATTGTGATAGGCTTTCCCTCATGAAGGTAAGAGGTACCTCCGTGTTTTTTGATAAACTTTTTTGAGCATCTAAAATATGATCAATCCAATGACTATAAAAATAGGTCAGTTCCTCATAGGCCATATAATTGGCAGAAAACTTAAGGCTTTCTAAGGTCTCAATGGCTTCGGTGAGTAAGTCATTTCTCTTTTGTGAGTAGCTGGTTTCTAATTGAACGATATTGTTGTTTAATAGAACAAATTTTTCACGCAATTGTAAAATAAAAATTTCAAAAAGTTCTTGATCGTGTTCTTCTATCGGTACGGTAAAAATAGCATTGCTTGGTGTTGCTATCTGAGGTGTTGGTTTTTCTTTGTTAGTATCAAATAATAAAGAATCAATCGCATCATTTTGGGTGGTATCGCTGTCAATATTTAGTAAAAATGAAGTATTATTTTGATTGTTTTCCGCATCATCAATCAAAAAAGAATCAATTTCAGAGTCATCTTCTAGAAAGCTTTCTAGGGAGACATCATCATTTTTTTCATCAATTAAAAAGCTATCAAAATCTGTATCATCTTCTAAGAAACTTTCAAGCGTTGTATCATCATTTGTAGCGTCTAATAAAAATGAATCGGTTTCCGTCTTAGAGTCGGTTTCATCGTCTAAAAATGAACTTAAAGGATCATCTTCGAGTACAGGATCCGTGGTACTCGAATCGGTTTCGGGTTGGGCTAAATGAACATGAAGTATTTGAACTAAATCATCAACCTCGGTGTTTTCAGTTTGTGTGCGTTCTAAATCAGCAACTAATGCGCTTATTCTATCGTTAGCTTGAATTAATACATTAACAATGTCTGATGTTGCTTGTCTTTTTCCTTCCCTTAATAAGTCGAGTAGATCTTCGAGGGCATGACTTAAGACAGAGACTTTTTCTAAGCCTACAAATTGAGCGGCTCCTTTTATGGTATGGATGGCTCTAAAAATTGTATTTAATAATTCAACATCATTGGGGCTGGATTCTAGGGTAAGTAAGGCGGTTTCCATTTCCTCCAGGCTTTCGCCTGCACCCATTACAAAATCCTCAAGCAAAGATAAATCAATCATAATTAGCCCTTGTTAGTTAGCGGCTATAACATCGAGAATATCTTGGGATTTATGTTTGTTCACAAATCCTATGGCACCAATACTGGCAACATCTTTGCCATATTTATTTTTATCTAAATTGGATAAGAATAAAATATTTGCTTGACTGTCGTGGTCTAAAATGGCGCGCGCAGCACTCAGTCCATCCATTTCACCCATGGTAATATCCATAGTGATGAGCTCAGGCTGTAGGCGTTTGTATTCTTCTAACGCTTCTAGTCCGTTTTTAGCTTCACCAACAATGGTATGGCCGCCGCGATTCGTTAATA
This sequence comes from Methylococcales bacterium, assembly GCA_023144875.1. Taxonomy (GTDB): domain Bacteria; phylum Pseudomonadota; class Gammaproteobacteria; order Methylococcales; family Methylomonadaceae; genus WTBX01. The sequence goes on along the minus strand of JAGLEW010000021.1, from coordinate 30,166 downwards.
CTTTTGTGATCATTTTTCGCATCATTGAAGAATCGTCCACAATTAAAATACGTTTACCCATTATCTATTCACCTTGTTTGATTTTTCTACGGATTTAATGTTTATCTGCTGTATTGTGCTCTGAGTCAAAGGATGAGCTTTTTAGTTTTTTGATTTCATCTACTAATAAAATGCGAGTAAAATCAAGTAAAATAAGTAACGCATCTTCAACCTCGCAAACACCTCTAATATATTGGCTTTGTAGACCTGCAACTAAAATTTCAGGAGGAGGGTCTATATTTTTTTCTTGAATTTTAATAACATCAGTCACCCAGTCAACAATGAAACCTGTGATTCGTCCAGAAATATCTAGAATTAAAATCCAGTCGGTTTCTTGTTTATAATTATTTGGTTGAAGGTTTAATCGTTTACGTAAATCAATAACGGGGATAATACTGCCACGTAAATTAATCACCCCTTCAACAAATTCAGGTGAATTAGGTACCGTTGTAATAGAGGCGGCACGAATAATTTCTTGTACCATCAAAATATCAACACCAAAGGTTTCGTTGTCTATTTTAAAACCAACCATTTGTATGAGTTGTTCTTTTCTAGACGAGTCATCCTTGACATTATAGTTATTAGTCATATTAATCCCCCGTTGGCTATATTTTAAATTGTTTAACTTGGGTCATGAGTTTGTGCGACAAGTCTTGTAACCCTCCTGTGATTTTTACAACCGTTCCTGCGCCATCTACCGTTTGTTCGGCTGCTTTCGCCGAAGAATTGGAAATGTTAACCACTTTTGCCGACCGTTTTGCTTGTTGATTGGTCATGATACTCATATCGCCTGTTCGTGCCACAATACCTGTCATTTCCTTACCAATTTCATTCGCGCCTTTATTTGCTTCATCAACCAGTTGGGTAATGTGGGTTGATTCTTCGAGTAATAATAAGAGTGCTTTTTCGGCAACTTCACGACGTTTCCCCTGTTCTCCAGCCATTCCCGCAATTTCTTCGGCTAAAAGGTTCAGCTTTTTCATTAAGTTTTGTACTTCTTCGGTACCATGCGCTAACACTTTAGCCGTTCGTTCAATTTCATCAATCGCTTTCATATTAACCTGACCACCTTCATCAATCTTAATCAGTGATTGTTGAGATTCATCAGTTAGTTTTGACCCTTCGGCAACTCTGTCACTGGAATCTTTAATCAACTGAGTAATTTCTTTAGCCGCTTCTGAGGAGCGTTGTGCCAGTTTACCAACTTCATCCGCAACGACCGCAAAACCTTTACCATGCGCGCCTGCTCTTGCCGCTTCAATCGCTGCATTTAACGCGAGTAAGTTGGTTTGTTCCGCAATTTCGGTAATTACCCCGATAATATCGGAAATTTGCTCCGATGATTCAGCAATAGCTTGCATACCTGATACCGTAGAGGTAACTGATTTCTTTCCTTCTTCTGCCGCCAAAAGAGAGGCTTTTCCATATTTTGTTGCTTGTGAAACCGCTTGGTTCATATCGTCTACTGCTTCTGTAATTGAAGTAACAGAGGAGGAGACTTTAATCACCATCGTGCCTTGTTCTTTAGCGGTTGCAACCACTCGTGTTCCAATTTTACCCATTTCTGAAACCCGTAGCATCGTTTCGGTGGCTTCTGTATTTTGAGTATCGGCTAAATTAGAGACCTTTTTAATCGCGGCAAGTAGATGAGCAATGTTTTTACTTGAAATTTCGGCCGCTTTTCGTTGTGCTTCTGAGGCTTGACTCACACGTCCTGCCGTGCCACCCATTTCAGAGATAATATCAACCGATTGATGAGCGCGTTCTAGCTCACTTTGTGCCCGTTTTTTATTGGCAGCGGCTCTGTTTGCGACATCTTCGGCACTTTCAGCGACTTTAAAAGCCGATTCATTAACGGTCTTGAAGGCTTCGTGAATCATTCGCATCATTTGGTTAAATGAGGCCGACATAACGCCAATTTCATCGTTAGACTCAACGGGAACATCCAGCGTTAAATCTCTTGTTTCGGCAATTTTTGTAATGGTGTTCGCCATGTTTACAATGGGTTCTGAAATTGATTTAGCAACATAGAGTGCAAAGGCAATAATTGCCGCGCCTACGATTAAGCCTAAGATCATCATGTAACGCCGTAAAGCGGTGACTGATGCTAATGCTTCATCTTCATCAATTTCAGCGATCAATGCCCATGTGGTATTGAAAACTTTGAGTTGTGTATAGGAAGATAAGACGGGAACCCCGCGATAATTATCAATTCGTATTGCCCCATCCTGACCCGCTAAGGCTTCTTTGAGTGCTTTGGTGTTAACACTACCCCCATTTGGATTTTCAAACGATGATTTTACTTTATGGGTTTTATCAAAAATAGAATCTGAGCGCATTAAGTGATCAGAACCGACTAAATAGCTTTCCCCCGTTTCACCCATACCCGAACGTTGTTGCATCACCTCATTTATTTTTCGAATAGAGAGTTTTAATACCACAATTAATTCGATTTTTCCATTTTTAACGACTGGCTGTGCAACAAAGGCTGCTGGGTAGTTATTAGACGGTGCGTACAATTTAAAATCGGCAAAGCCAAACGTTTTAGATTTTGTAATTAGTTTTATCAGTTTACCAAGATTAGACGTTGCGTATTGTCCTGTTAAAATATTGGTTTGATACTCTAAATCGTGATCGGTGGTGTAAAAAATAAAACCACTGGGATCAATTAAGAATAAATCATTGTAGCCATAAGATTTTTTATATTTTTGGAGAAAATCTTTTTCTTCACCTTTCGCTTTTGGAACCACGACTTCTTCCATGTTTGCGGAAGATATAATCCCCCAGTTTAACCCTGGAATACTTAAGGGAGTATAAACGCTAAGTTTTAGGATACCTTTATCACTTAATTTGGTAATTTGACCTTTATTTCCTGATAGAACGGCTTTAACATCATTACCAAATTCATTGTTACCAATATTAGCCTTTTTTGATGGGCGTGTGCTTCGTAAGCCTTCTTTATTGTTAACTTTACCAACTAAGTAAGATTCGCCTGTTTTCCCTAAACCACTTCGTTCTTGTGTGATTTTATCAATCGGGGTGGATGAAAGTTGAAATACAGCGCTTCCAAGGTAACGGCCTGCATTGTCCATCAGTGGCGTTGCAAAAAAAGCCATTTGGGATTTAGTCGGTTCAAACAAACTAAAGTCTTGTATAAATATTTGTGATCGAGACGCTTTAAAGGCTAGTCCAAGACCTGATGATTTCAAGGGGCCTTGTTTAACATTGCCTGTAACATTCAGTTTTTTAGCACTGCTGTAAATAATATTTCCAGCGGGATCAATAATATAGAGTTGAGAAAAACCAGAACGCGCAAGAAAAGTTTTAAAACCTTTTTCACGATTTGCAATATCACCTTGCGTAAGTGCGCCTGTAAAACGACTGTCGTGCTGCACATCCGCCATTAACATTAAACGATCATTAAAATAATTTTCAAGCTGAAGTTTTTGTAAACTTTGAATCGCTTCAAGTTTATTAAAGCCTTCATTTCTCATGGCAGTTACTGTATTTGCCAGTACTGAAACGTCGCCTTTACGAGCGTCAAAGTAGGATTTTAATCGTTCTTTTTTTACTTGCCGTACCGCGGTTAGGGAATCAAAAATCTGTTTTTCCAGCGCATTCGATGAGCTCGTGGCGGCAATAAAGCCATTAACAGCAAAAGGAATGATACCTACAAGCAAGAAGAACGCCAGTAGTCTTTTCCTGAGACTGAGGTCTCTTAACCATTTCATTTTAATTTCCTCATTGAAACAACGTATTGATACGGCACTTAATTGACCGAATAGATTAAAAAATTATTTATTTCAGTAGCAATTTCTCGATCGGCTACTACGACTTTTTCTTCACATAAATTTAATGCAGACAGAGCCATACTGTCATATAAACAGTTGGAAGGGGTTTGGATAATTGCACCGCCCCCTGACCGAACTATTTCTTCTAAACCTTCAGCGCCATCATTACCTTCCCCCGAAAGAATAACACCTAAAGGGTTTTCAAGCGCTTCTGAAGCTGAAAACATGAGCATATCAATAGAGCCTCTGCGTGATGAAAAAGGGGCGGGGCTAACATAGGTCAATAAGTCACCTTTTTTTCCATGAATGGTGACATACTCATCCCCTGTACTAATATAGCAACCCCCTGCTTCAAGCAGTACATTATTTAAGGTCGTTTGTACTTTTACCGCACTAAAATGATTTAAGTAACGAATAAAGCTATGTAGATAATCATCTGCGTCATACGAAACAATAATATAAGCCGTCGAATAGTTAACACTTAACTTAGGAATTATTTTTAATAACGTTCCGTATCCACCTTCACCTACGCCTAGAACGACTAAGTTTTTACAGCCTTCTTGTTTTTGATGTGAATTATTTTTTTTATTGGCTTTGAGGGGAATGTACTGGAAGGCGTTATTATTAACCATCGCCGCTAAAAATACTTTTTTTATGAGTTGTTCTTGTTGTTTTTTTAAGTCATCTGCATCTAAAGTTTTATTAATTAAGCCTAATGAGAGGGTGAGAAAATCAATGGCCCCATAAGATAATGCGTCAAAAATAGCGGGTGTTGTCTCTAGACGATGATTGAGTATGATAATAGGCGTTGGGTGAAAAATCATAATGCGTTTTAGCGCGCTCAGACTTTCCTTATAGGGCGTGTTAATATCTAACGTAATAACATCAGGTTGCCATTTAGGAATTTTTACCAGTGCCTTGTATCCATCTTCTGTATCCCCTATCACTTCCAATGTATCACTTGAATTAAAAATCGTAATAATCGCTTGGCGAATAATCGTTGAATGATTGATAACCAAAACTTTAAAAGGTGTTTTTTCCATAGAACTACCTTAAATATTTTCTCACAATGGTTAATAATTCATCAGGTTGGAAGGGCTTTGTTAAATACTCACTGGCCTTGGATGTTTTACCTTTTAATTTATCAAATAAACCATCGCGCGATGTCAACATGACAACAGGCGTTTTTTCAAACATGGGTTTTCCCTTAATTTCTTCCAATATTTCATAGCCATTTTTTTCCCCAGGTAAAATAATATCAAGTAAAATTAAGTCTGGTTTTTTTTGTTCAATATCCGCTAATGCTTCGGTGGCATTGGATGCTTCAATGACTTGATAGCCCCGTGCAGTGAGGGTTCTTGTAATCACTTTTCGGGTGACTAAGCTGTCTTCGACCACTAAAATATTGGTTGATGATTGGCTGTCCGCTTGAGTTGTAAGCGCTTTACTATTTAATCCCTGAGATATTGTAGCAGAATTATGGGCTTCTTCCTTTCTATAATCGGCTAAAATATTTAGCTGTGTCACTGAAAAATATTTATGTACAACTTTTAATAACTCGTCTGGTTGAAAAGGTTTGGTTAAATATTCATTAGCGCTGGAGACTTTGCCTTTAAATTTATCTAGCAAACTGTCTCGTGAAGTTAACATAATGACAGGGGTTTTTTCAAAGACGGATTTTTGTCTAATCTCATCCAGTATTTCGTAGCCATCTTTTCCTGGTAAAACAATGTCTAACAGGATAATGTCAGGATTTATTCGGTCAATACCATTTAAGGCTTCAAAACCATTTTTAGCTTCGTGGACTTCATAGCCACTGGCTTCAAGTGTCCTAGCAATTACCTTGCGAGTGACCATGCTGTCTTCAATGACTAAAATACGTGCTTTTATTCCTTGGCTCATTGAATTTTCAGTGTTGGCTGGTTTATTGTCAGGCGTTGTTGTGCTTAACTCACTTTTTTCTGAATCCATGTATTCAATGAGCATTCTTTTTTGCACCATAAGGGCGCTATTTTTAGGGGCTAATTGACTAATGACATCAAATTGATTCAGTGCTTCTTCAAAATACTTTCGGTTTAAATACGCCATCAGCAGATAAAAATGCAGATAAATATCATTTTCTGTGGTTTTTTTCAATACTTGACTATAGCGATTAATGGCTTGATCGAGTAATTCTGTATTGGCCTTACCCAATGTTTTAAAGAAATTGGATTCAATGACGAAGCTTGAGGCGCAATGATGACATTCATTATCTTTTTCAGCGATAGGTGTCCAGCAAAAAGGACATCGGATGACAAAGTCTGTGGAAATTGTTTTGCGTGCTTGGGTGAATTTTTTAATTTCTTGAATAATATCCGCATTTTTTGCATGAATATACGCGGCTTTTTTAAGAGTAATTTCAATGGCACTCATATTAGTTAAAACCCGAGAAAGCCATAGCCACGCCTCAAATTTTTTGCTATTACTCATCAATATTGAGATTAAAATATTTTCCGCTTGTGCGCTTTTACAGCTTCCAGCAAACTCTATGGCTTTCGACATTAGGCTGTTTTCTTCCGTGGGGCTGTAATTAGGCCGCGGTTTTTTGGGAATATTAGTTTCGTCTAGTTTTAAAAGGTCAATTTCTTTGGCGAGCATATCAACCGTTTGTTGAATTTGTCGTGACACCTTTTTTTGCGCAATGGCTTTAAAGATGAGGAAATCATGGTTCCATTGCAGTATGTCCATTGCAATAATTTTACCATTCATCCCACATTCAACTGCATTAATCAAAACCCCTTTATCAAAATAAAAACCGCCTGCTTTATTTTTTTCACGAACTTCTAGTAATCCTGTTTCACCTGATTTTTCTAAAAAGCGCAACATGGCTAATAAATCAACGGCCGCCCCTAAATTACCCGCATACTCTATTTGTTTTAAAAGTTGTTTAACAGTTGCGTTATTAATGTATTCTTGATTCGAGCATTTTTCAATGAGCAGGCCGAGTGTTGCATTATTTAAGCGTAATTTTTTATCCGTTGTTTTAAGGGCGTGTAAAATAACGTCATGGCCTCTGAGCATATAATGACTGAGGAAAGCGAGGGTGTTACGTTTAAAAATTTTCTGTTGATCAGGGGTTAATAATTCTTTGGAAATTTTTTCAATGATAGAGCTTAGTTTTTTAAAATCACTAGTGCCATGAATGATGTCTTTTGCGTAATTTAAAAAAATAATTTTAGCAATAGGTCCTATAATTATTGAAAGTTGAGCTTCAATAACGACCATTCCCCCTTCAGGAATATTAGCGTTATCATCTGTCGAAACCACTTCTTCAATCATTGAGTTGGTTGTGATAACGGGGGGGGCAGGCGGGGGTGCTTTTTTTTGTGGAGTTGTTTGAAGGCCCGTCACTAGTAACTTAAAAACGTGCTCTGTTGAGAGCTCAATTTTTCGCGTTATAGGTTTGTTTGGCTCAGGCCTTACGTGGAAAGTGGATTTTGCGTGTTGTATCGTTTTAACTAAGTGTAATGCGGCTACCCCTCTTTTTTCTTTAAAAATAACATCAAGAATAATGCCGCGCGTAATAGCAAATTTAGCGATATTATCTTGGTTATCTTTAAAAACCATTATTCCAGTATGTTTCTCCTTACATTTTTTGTGCAAAACCTTAAGTAATTCATGATAGGTAAGTAGGCGGACGGCGTGACCATTTTCTTGCATCCGTTATTCCTTTGCTGTTGGGGGGAATGAAAAAAAGTTCGTAGACATATTTTTAATTTCCAAAATGTAATTTTAAAGGTCGTAACATTTAAAAAAAATAATTATAGCGTAAAAAGTATTTTATATCGCATTGTCTTGAGTTGATTTTGAATTATTTTGGTATTATTTTTTTAAGGATGAACCGAGTTTTACCTTGACTATTAAGGCTTTGAAAATTATAGTGGCGAGTTTTATTTATAAGTGCTTTTATGGAACATTTCCCTGTCATGTATGCCGAATCTTTGCGGGCGCTCAATATTAGGGCAGATGGTGCTTATTTAGATTGTACGTTTGGGCGTGGTGGTCATAGTAAAGGAATTTTAGAAAAATTAAATGATAAAGGTACCTTGCTGGCTTTTGATAAAGATTTAGCCGCGATTACTTCTTCTTATGCAAAAACGATTGAACTGGATCAACGGTTTACGTTGCAACACAGCAGTTTTATTGAATTAAAAACCCAAGTAAAACAGCAGTGCGATGGTTTAATTGATGGTATTTTAATAGATTTAGGGGTTTCTTCGCCTCAACTAGACGATGCACAGCGTGGTTTTAGTTTTTTAAAGGAGGGGCCGTTAGATATGCGTATGGATACTAACGCCAGTGTCTCCGCAGCCACATGGCTTGAAACTGTTAGCGAGGCCACATTAACCAAAGTTTTGTTTGAATATGGTGAAGAGCGTTTTGCACGTCGTATTGCACAGGCTATTATTATTGAACGTCAAAACAACCCGTTAATTTCAACACGACAGCTTGCACATATTATCTCTGAAGCAACGCCTGTTAAAGATAAGCACAAGCATCCTGCGACGCGTAGTTTTCAAGCCATTCGAATTGCGGTTAATGAAGAGCTGGATGAATTAAAAAGTGTTTTGGGGCAGGCGGCTTCAGTTTTAAAGCCAGGGGGGCGTTTAGTGGTGATTTCATTTCATTCGCTAGAAGATCGAATCGTAAAGCGTTTTATTCGGGATCAATCAAGCGCACCATATAACCCCAGTAAATTACCGATAAAAGAAGTGGATCTTTTTCATGTCACCTTAAAAAAAGTAGGTAAAATAATGCGAGCAGGTGATGATGAAGTGAAAAAAAATCCCCGTGCACGCAGTGCTATCATGAGAATTGCGGAGAAACTGTAAATGAGCCCTTTTCGGTTACTAATCTGGGTATTATTAATTGGCACATTAATTGTGTCAGCCTTGAGTGTTATTTATAATAAATACCAAACACGATTATTGTTTTTTGAAATTCAACAAAATGAAAACAAACTAGAGCGCCAAGCCGTTCAATTAGGGCAATTACAATTAGAAATTACCACGTTAACTTCAGAAAATCGTGTAGAAATTGAAGCGGTTAATGACTTAGGGTTAAAGTTTCCAAATCGAAAAGAAATTATTTATTTAAAAACTAAATAATGAGGTTATGGCTTTATTTTTAAATTGCTGGGTTTAAGTTATCAATATGCGTGATTTTTTTAAAAAGACGACTCGTCAATCAAAAAAAACGGAAACATTTGTCATTCGCCGCCGAATTCTATTGAGTATTATTCTCTTTGGTATGGTGTTGCTCGTATTGCGTGGCATTAATTTACAGGTGGTTAAGAAAGAATTTTTACAAGCTCAGGGGGCAAAACGTTATCTGAAAGAAATCCCTGTTTCAACGTACCGAGGTAAAATTTTTGATCGAAATGGTCAACTTATGGCGATTAGTTCGCCTGTCCAATCCATTTGGACAACACCTCAGACATTAAAGTATGAAACGCAGTTGGTAAAAATAGAAAAAATGATTGAGATTCTAGCGTTACCCGACGCTAAAATTGAACAATTGCAAAATAAAAATGTAAAGTTTACTTATTTGAAACGACATATTAGTCCTGAGTTAGCGGCAAAAGTACGACGGTTGAAAATAAAAGGGGTTGGTTTTAAGCGTGAATTTAAACGTTTTTACCCTGCGGGTGTAATGTCATCGCATTTACTGGGTTTTACCAATATTAAAGATGAAGGCCAAGAGGGTTTGGAGCGGGCGTTTGAAGAACAGCTCAAAGGAAGAGCTGGCACTAAACGTATACTTCGAGATGGTCGGCGACGCGTTCTTGAAAATTTTGAAGAAGGCGAGGTGTTAATTCCAGGAGAGGATTTAATATTGAGTATTGATCGACGATTGCAACATTTAGCCTTTAGAGAGTTACAAAATACTTACATCGAATCTCGAGCAAAATCGGCCTCCTTGGTCATATTGGATGCTAAAACAGGGGACATATTAGCGGCGGTGACTCAACCCGCGTTTAATCCGAATAATCGAAAAAATCTAAAAGGATCTGCGTATCGAAATCGCGTGCTAACCGATGTTTTTGAGCCCGCATCCACCGTGAAACCTCTTGTGGTTGCCGCCGCTTTAGAAAAAGGCTATATTGCTGAAAATGCATTGATTGCAACGAATGGTGTTTACAAAATTGGTAAACACACAGTGCGGGACGGAGGCAATCTTGGTCGATTGAGTTTAACGAATGTCTTAAAAAAATCCAGTAATATCGCGGTAAGTAAAATTTCCTTAATGATGCCCAGTGAGTATTTATGGAGCACTTACAAATCGTTAGGCTTTAGCCAATCAGCCAAAGTTGGTTTTCCAGGTGAAGCACACGGTTCTTTAATTCCATTGATGAAGTGGGATAAATTTACGCGCGCGACTCTTTCATTTGGCTATGGTGTCTCAACATCGACCTTACAATTAGCCAAAGCTTATACGGCTTTAGCCGATGATGGTATTTTACACTCGGTAAGTTTACTTAAAAGACAGCGGGACGATAATCCTCAGCGAATTTTTAGCGTAGATGTGGCTCGAAAGGTTCGGGCAATGATGGAGCATGTTATTGAGCCTGGTGGCACGGGCTATCGTGCTAATGTTCCTGGGTATCGGGTGGCAGGAAAAACAGGAACAGCTAAAAAAGCGATTAAAGGGGGTTATTCCAGTGATAATCACTTTTCATTGTTTGCAGGTATGGCGCCTGCTAGTCAACCTCGGTTTGTTATTGCAGTGATGGTTGATGATCCCCAAGGTAAATATTATGGAGGATTGGTGGCAGCCCCTCTTTTTTCACGAGTAATGGCGGGTGCGTTAAGGATTTATGGCGTAGAACCTGATAAAGAATTAGCTTCTGTCGAATAAGTATCAAGATTTCTCTTATGTTGTTAAATAATTTCTTTTATGAAGCTTAATGAATTAATCGCAGGTTTTTCGGAAACATCGCTTACCATTGAGGTATCAGGCTTAAGTTTAAATAGTGCTGATATTAAAAGAGGTGATGTTTTTGTTGCATTATCAGGTGAAAAAAATCATGGGCTCAAATATGCTCAACAAGTTGTTGACAAAGGCGCTCAAGCTATTTTTTATGAGCCGTGTGGTCAGGGTGATGTGTTAGCTGAAACTATCACTAATATACCACTGGTTCGAATTGAACAGCTTGAATCAAAGCTTTCTGAAATTGCCGCGCGTTTTCATCATCATCCTTCAAAAAAGCTCGCTATTATTGGTATTACAGGTACCAATGGCAAAACCAGTTGCAGTCAATTTTTGGCACAAATGCTCACAGGCTCTGTATCTATTGGCACCTTAGGCTGGGGGCAGTGGGGTAAATTAAAAAAAACCCAAAATACAACGCCAACGGCGTTGATTTTACAATCTATGCTCGCTCAATGTGTGGTCGATAATAACAGAGATATTTCTTTGGAGGTATCATCGCATGCCATCGTACTGGGTCGGATTAATTCTGTTGCGTTTGAAGGGGCAATTTTTACTAACTTAAGTCAAGATCATCTGGATTTTCATGGCACTATGGAAGCCTATTTTCAGGCGAAGCTTTGTTTTTTAAAAGATTCAGAGTTAAAGTTTGCGGTGATTAATTTAGATGATAAGTATAGCCAGCGAATTATAGAATCAATCTCTGATAAGGTCGCCGTTTGGACATTTAGTTGTCAGGGAAAAAAAATACCTACAGGGAACACCGTTGTCGCTGACGCCATTGAATTAACGCCAACGGGGCTTCGCTTTAATGTGGTCTATCAACATCAAAAAGCAACGGTTTGTTGCCCTTTTTATGGTCGATTCAATGTTGAGAATATACTTGCTGTGATAACCGCTTTAGTTGCGAAAGGGGTTTCATTCGCTGAGGTTACTCAAAGAGCATCTTTACTTATGGCCATTTCTGGTCGAATGGAGCGGTTCGGTGGGGATGATTGCCCTCAAGTTTTTGTTGACTATGCGCATACCCCCGATGCCTTATTGAATGCTTTATCGGCCTTAAAACAACATCAACATAGCAAAGTATCGGTGGTATTTGGCTGTGGTGGCAATCGAGATGCTGGAAAAAGAGCGCAAATGGGGCGTATTGCTTGTGAAAACGCCGATCAAGTGATTATTACGGATGATAATCCTCGGTATGAAATGGGAAAGACTATTATTGAAAATATTTTAACAGGGTGTGCATCTAATAAAGTATGTGTGATTAATAATCGACAGCAAGCGATAGAAACAGTTATTAGGCAGGCTGAAAAAGAGGAGTGTATTTTAATTGCAGGTAAAGGTCACGAAAATTATCAAGAAATTAACGGTATAAAGCATTCGTTCAGTGATCAGGCAGTTGTTAAACAGGTATTACAAGAGTGGGTAGCAAAAAAATGTTAACTTTAGGTGCTATTGCCGTTGCTTTGAAGGCGAAATTAACGGGGCAAAATATTGAAATTGATTCGGTGAGTATTGACTCCCGAACCTTAAATGCAGGTGCTTTATATATTGCCATCAAGGGCGATCAATTTGATGGGCATGACTTTATTCAGGCGGCTGAAAAAAAGGGAGCGGGTGCTTTATTGGTTAATCAGGCTGTTAAAAGTGATTTACCCCAACTTGTGGTCGCTAATACACGTCTTGCCTTGGCGCAATTAGGTGGGTTATGGCGACAAAAAAGTCAGGCAACTGTTTTTGCAGTCACAGGAAGTAATGGTAAAACAACGATAAAAGAAATGTTGGCGGCGATTTTATCCGTTGAGGCATCTGTTTTAGCCACAGCAGGTAATTTTAATAATGAAATAGGCGTGCCACTGACTTTATTGAGACTATCAATGCAGCATCGTTATGCCGTGGTAGAAATGGGGGCAAATCACAGTGGTGAAATAGCTTTTAGTAGCCGTTATGCTTTGGCGGATATTGTTTTGATTAATAATGTGGGTGATGCGCACCTCGAGGGTTTTGGTTCGCTAAAAGGCATTGCTGAAGCAAAAGGGGAAATCATTACGGGTTCAAAATCATCAAGTATCGCTATTTTAAATCAAGATGATGCATTTTATCGTTTATGGCTGGAAAAACTCAATCAACGCAGGCATTTTTGTTTTTCTTTAAATAATTCAACGGCGGATGTTTATGCCAGCGATATAAAGGTTAGTGTTGAGGGAAATCAATTTCAAACCGCCTTTAATTTGCATTATCAATCGAAAAAAATTCCAATGCAGTTAAAATTGGCTGGGAAACATAATGTAAATAATGCCGTTGCCGCCGCTGCCGCTGCTTTAGCAAATAATATTCCATTGACTCAAATTCAACAAGGACTTGCAAAAATTTCACCTGTTAAAGGCCGTTTACAGCCTTGGTTAAGTCGTGATAAAAACTTAATTATTGATGACAGTTATAATGCTAACCCTAGTTCTTTGAAAGTCGCGTTAGAGGTTTTGAAATCCTGCGCAGGTGAGCCTTGGCTTGTCTTGGGTGCTTTTGGTGAAATGGGGGCTCAAAGTGTGGAGATTCATCGCCAATTAGGCGTGTTGATTCGAGAATCTGGCGTAAAACGTTTGTTTGCCGTCGGGGATGAAGCGAGGGGAACGGTTGAAGCATTTGGTCAAGGCGGTGTTTTTTTTGAAAGTCAGTCATTGTTGATTGAAGTATTGCAAGCACAATTACAAGCGGATGTTGTTCTGCTCATTAAAGGGTCACGGACACAAAAAATGGAAAATGTTGCCGCGGTATTAATTGATAATTTTAGGAATTAACGAATGCTACTTTATTTAGCGGATTTTTTGATGTCATTGGATAGTGGTTTTAGGGTGTTTCAATACCTCACCTTTAGAGCTATTTTAGGCACATTAACCGCATTACTTATTTCATTTATGATCGGCCCTTGGATGATTCGTAAATTAACCCGTAATAAAATTGGTCAAAGTGTTCGAGAAGATGGGCCCGAATCACATTTGCAAAAATCAGGCACGCCGACAATGGGCGGAACCATGATTTTAGTCGCTATTACCATTAGCACCTTATTATGGGCAGATTTAGGAAATCACTATGTTTGGGTGATTCTAACAGTGACGATGGGCTTTGGTGTTATTGGCTTTGTTGATGATTATAAAAAAGTGATGCTAAATAATAGCGATGGTTTATCGGCAAAGCTAAAATATTTATTTCAATCGCTTATCGGCATGGGGGCGGCGGTATTTCTTTACCATAGTGCGAGTACGCCAGAGGAAACCCAGTTATTAATTCCTTTTTTCAAAGATGTCATGTTGAATTTAGGCTGGGGTTATATTGTACTAAGCTATCTTGTGATTGTAGGTACCAGTAATGCCGTGAATTTGACCGATGGTTTGGATGGTCTAGCCATTATGCCAACCGTAATGATTGCTATTGGCATGGGAATTTTTGCTTATCTATCGGGACATAAAGAGTTTGCTGAATACCTTGGTATTCCTTTTTTAGCGAGCAGTGGTGAATTAATTGTTTTTTGTGGAGCGTTAGTTGGTTCAGGACTAGGCTTTTTATGGTTTAACACTTATCCTGCAATGGTTTTTATGGGGGATGTAGGCTCATTGGCATTAGGCGCTGGATTGGGTGTTTTAGCTATTTTAGTTCGACAAGAATTTGTACTTTTTATTATGGGCGGTATTTTTGTTGTTGAGACTTTGTCGGTGATTATTCAAGTCGCTTCGTTTAAGTTAAGAGGCAAGCGTGTTTTTAGAATGGCACCGATTCATCATCATTATGAATTAAAAGGTTGGCCAGAGCCTCGAATTATCGTGCGCTTTTGGATTATTACCTTTGTGTTAGTACTCGTTGGTTTAGCGACCTTGAAGCTTCGATAAATATGCGTTTATCTGATCGTAAGGTACTTGAGAATTTTCAAGTATCATTGGAATTAACCCCTGAAAAATCACGTCTATTAGTGGTAGGGTTGGGTACAACGGGGTTATCGCTGGTTCGATTTTTAAACCATTATAATTTTCAAATAACGGTGATTGATAATCGCGATTATCCTCCCATGAAAGCTCAATTGCTGGATGATTTTCCAGATGTTCCGCTGATAACAGGGAAATTTAACGATCATGATTTTAAAGGGGTAAGTCATTTAATTGTCAGCCCTGGTTTAAGTTTGGATCAATCGGTCATAAAGGTTGCTTGTACCCAAGGGGCAAAAATCATCAGTGATATTGACTTGTTCGCGTTGTCTACTGAAACCCCTATTGTTGCTATTACAGGTTCAAATGGTAAAAGTACGGTCACCACCATGTTGGGTGAAATGGCGGAGGCAAGTGCTACAAAAACCGCTATTGGTGGTAATTTAGGAACAGCGGCACTGAATTTATTGGATGTAAACGTTGCTTTATATGTTTTAGAATTGTCCAGTTTTCAACTTGAAAGAACAAGTAGGTTGAACGCGACGGCGGCAACGGTATTGAATATCAGTGAAGATCACTTAGATCGTCATAAAACACTGGAAAACTATATTTTTGAAAAAACAAAAATTTTTAACGGTGTGGGTGTCATGATTCTTAATAAAGATGATGAGGCTGTGTGTAATATGCGGCGTCATGAACGGAAACATTATTATTTTAGTCTCAAAAAATTGACTGATTTTCATATTAAGACGCGCATTGAAGGCGATTATTTTGCGTATAAAAATTGTGAGTTAATGGCGTGCTTGGATTTTCCCTTAGTAGGTCATCATAATCAAGCCAATGTATTAGCCGCATTAGCCTTAGGTCATGCGGTTAATTTGGATTTACATAAAATGTGTGATGCGTTAAAAAATATGAAAGGCCTTGCTCATCGAATGCAAACCGTGGCGAACATTAATGAGGTCGAGTGGGTTAATGATTCGAAAGCCACCAATGTGGGTGCTTGTATGGCGGCGCTCGAAGGTTATCAGCACAACGTTATTTTATTGGCAGGTGGTGATGCAAAAGGGGCGAATATGACTGAATTAAAAACCAGTGTTCAGCAACATGTGAAGGCTTTAATTGTGATGGGAAAAGATGCACCTTTACTTGAAGCCACTTTAGAGGAAATCGTTACCGTGTATCATGTAGAAACAATGATTGATGCGGTGGAAAAAGCCAATCAAATAGCAATGGCAAAGGACACGGTTTTGTTATCACCTGCGTGCGCGAGTTTAGATCAATATAAAAACTATCAGCATCGAGGGGATGCTTTTATTGCCGCGGTTAGGGCGCTGGAGTTCACTTAATGGCTGAAAAAAATAAAACATCGCGTGTTGACTGGTTTTTATTAACCGTTACCCTCGGTATTATGAGTTTGGGTTATGTGATGATGGTGTCATCATCGTTGCATTTAGGGGAAAAAATCGCGGGAAATAGTTTTCATTACCCGATGCGACAATTAATGCACATCGCCTTATCGTTTGTTTTAGTCTCAGGGGTAGTGTTAATTCCCATGCGTTTTTGGGAACGTTATGGCTCAATTTTTTTTATTTTTGGACTTTTTTTATTGGTGTTAGTACTGGTTCCAGGTTTTGGCGTCAAAGTGAATGGGAGTACGCGCTGGCTATCAATTATGGGGTTAAGAGTTCAAACCTCTGAATTAATGAAATTTTGTTCGGTTATTTATATTTCAGGTTATGTCGTACGCCATCAAGAAACCGTTGAAACGGAAGCGTTTGGGTTGATAAAACCCTTAATGCTATTTGCCTTGGCTTGTGTTTTATTATTATTAGAGCCTGATTTTGGCTCTTCGGTTGTGCTGTTGATTATTGCGATGTCGGTGATGTATTTGGCGGGGGCAAGATTAGAGCAGTTTGCTGTGTTAGTTATCGTCGTGTTGTTATTAGGGCGACAGTTAATTTATTCATCCGATTATCGTTTGGCACGAATTAGTAGTTTTATGGATCCTTGGGCGGATGCTCAAGATACAGGTTTTCAGTTAATACAAGCGTTAATTGCTTTTGGGCGAGGTGAATATTTTGGTGTTGGTTTAGGGAATGGCGTGCAAAAAATGTTTTATTTACCCGAAGCACACACCGATTTTTTATTTTCTATTTTAGCCGAAGAATTAGGCTTAGTTGGGGTGATTAGTGTCATTATTTTATACACCTTATTAATCTTTAGAGCCTTTTCAATTGGAACTCAAGCTGAAAAATTAGACTTACGTTTTTCAGCATTTGTTGCTTATGGCTTAGGGGTGTGGTTTGCCTTTCAAACTTTTATTAATATAGGGGTTAATATGGGGATATTACCCACCAAAGGATTAACGTTGCCATTGATGAGTTATGGCGGCGGTAGCATGATCGTGATGAGTGTTGCTATCTCATTATTATTTAGAATTCATTACGAAGTTGTCACAACAACCACTCAAAAAGCTAAGAGAAATAAAAAATGGGCAGACGGATAGTTATTATGGCTGGTGGTACGGGTGGGCATGTCTTTCCTGCGCTGGCGGTGGCTGAAAAATTACGAAGTGACGGCTGGAATGTTAGTTGGTTAGGCACTCAAAAAGGTTTGGAAGCGCGAGTCATTCCTGAGCATCAAATTGAAATTGATTGGTTATCGGTATCAGGCTTGAGAGGGAAAGGACTTTCTTCAAAATTTAAAAGTATTTTTCATTTGATGAAGGCGTGTTGGCAAGCGTTTACTATTTTACGTCGAAGAAAACCCAATGTCGTACTAGGGATGGGTGGATTTGTAGCCGCCCCTGGCGGTATGATGGCAAAATTATTAGGGATTCCGCTGGTCATACACGAGCAAAATCGTGTTGTTGGAACGACAAATAAATTATTATCAAAAATAGCCACTCGAAAATTAGAAGCATTTCCTGATAGTTTTCCCGCTCAAATGAAAGCATTATGTACAGGGAACCCTCTACGAGCGGCTTTTATGAAATTACCACAAAAAGTTAATAAAGCCTCTTCAACGGGTTTAAACATAGCCATTGTCGGAGGCAGTCAAGGCGCTCAAATTTTAAATGAATTACTGCCGAAAGCCTTGGCGAAAATAGAATCTGTTCGCGTAAAGCATCAGACAGGCTCTGCGATGCAAAAAGATGTTGAATCTGCGTACCAAGCTTTAAATATTCAGGCAGAATCATTGGCTTTTATTGAAGATATGCCTGCACTCTATCAATGGGCGGATTTAGTTATTTGCCGAGCAGGGGCGATGACGGTGAGTGAAGTGTCCGCCTGTGGGTTGCCTGCTATTTTTATTCCTTTACCACAAGCGATTGATGATCATCAATCGGCAAATGCTCGGTATTTATCGGAAGATCAAGCCGCGCTATTGTTGCCACAAAATGAATTAACCGTAGAAGGGCTAGTTGTAGCGATTAATCAGGTGTCAAATAATTTAGAAATTATGTCAAAAAAATCAAAAAATAAAGCTCGATTAAAAGCAACAGCCACAGTGGCGGCTATTTGTACTGAGGTAGCTGTTTAATTATGTATACAAAAACAGGAATGCCGATAAAAGCCTTAGGTAATATAGAAAAAATTCATTTTATTGGGGTTGGCGGCACAGGGATGAGTGGTATTGCCGAAGTATTATTGAATCTGGGCTATCAGGTGTCAGGCTCTGATATTAAAGAATCGGTGGTGACAGAACGTTTACAATCGCACGGAATCAAACTTTATATAGGGCACTATGCAGAGAATGTCGCTCATGTTGATGTGGTGGTCGTTTCGACGGCGATTGATCGTAAAAACCCTGAAATTAAAGCCGCCTATCAGCAACGTATTCCGATTATTCCTCGTGCAGAAATGTTGGCAGAATTAATGCGTTTTCGTTTTGGGATTGCTGTTGCAGGGACACATGGTAAAACGACGACGACCAGTTTAATTGCAAGTATTTTGGCGGAAGGAAATTTAGACCCAACTTTTGTTATTGGTGGGCGTTTAAACAGCGCAGGAACGAATGCAAAACTGGGGGCAGGAAAATATTTAGTCGCCGAAGCCGATGAAAGTGATGCTTCCTTTTTGTATTTACAGCCCATGATGGCCGTGGTGACGAATATAGATCACGATCATCTTGAAACCTACGAAGGCAGTTATCAACGCTTACAAGAAACCTTTATTGAATTTTTACACCATCTCCCTTTTTATGGAATGGCGGTGATGTGCATTGATGATGAAGGTGTGCAGGGTGTTGTATCAAAAATTTCAAAACCGATTACAACCTATGGTGTTTCAGAACAAGCGGATATTCGTGCGGTTGATATTAAGCAACAAGGGTTGAAAACAGCGTTTAAAGTCTTGCGTGGAGAAACACATAGCGCGTTAAATGTTACGTTAAATATGCCTGGTTGGCATAATATGCTTAATGCATTGGCCGCCATTGCGATTGCAACTCATCTTGAGGTGGACGATCAGGCTATTATTGATAGTTTGGGGGCTTTTAAAGGTATCGGGCGACGGTTTCAGCTTCAAGGGGATGTGGTGTTAAAAAAGGGGGTGGTAACCTTGGTCGATGATTATGGGCATCATCCGCGTGAAGTCGCGGCAACCATGGAAGCATTGCGTCAAGCATGGCCTGATCGGCGTGCAGTGGTGGTTTTTCAACCGCATCGTTATACTCGAACTCGTGATTTATTTGAAGATTTTGTTGAGGTGCTTTCAAAAGCCGATATTTTAATTTTATTAGATATTTATTCGGCAGGTGAGGCGGTTATTGCAACGGCAGATGGGCAAACGCTTTGTGGGGCTATACGTTCAAGAGGGCAGGTTGATCCCGTTTTTGTTAAGCGTACTGAAGATTTATACCCTATATTAAAAGGCGTATTAAAGGTGGATGATGTTATTTTAACCATGGGCGCAGGCAATGTAGGACAAATTGCGAGTACTTTACCTGAAAAATTAGCGGCAATTTTAAACTCATGAATGATGATATGAAACCCCTCGGTCGTTTGTTGATTGATGAAAATATGGCGAAATATACCAGTTGGCGTGTCGGTGGTAATGCTGAAAAAATGTACTTACCGCATGATAAAAATGATTTGGTTTTATATATGAAAACGTTGTTGCCAGAAACGCCTGTATTTTGGTTAGGTTTAGGCAGTAATTTATTGGTACGTGATGGTGGCATTACAGGTGTGGTGATTAATACGCGAGGGCGCTTAAAAAAAATGACCTTGCTGGAACAGGATGTGGTTTATGTTGAAGCAGGGATGTCATGTGCTAGAGTGGCGCGTTTTTGTGTCGATAATGGTTTGGTTGGCGCTGAATTTTTAGCAGGAATTCCAGGTACTATGGGAGGCGCGTTAAAAATGAATGCAGGGGCTTTTGGGAGTGAAACATGGGATATTGTAGACTGTGTGGAAATGCTTAACCGACGCGGAGAAACCTATACTCGAACAGGAGATAATTTTAAAATTTCCTATCGCTCGGTGAAGCCATTAAATGAGGAATGGTTCATTTCAGTAAAATTAAAATTAAAGCAGGGTGACTCGTCTCATAGTTTGCAAAAAATTAAAGAATTGCTTAAAAAACGAGCGGAGACTCAACCTATTAATGTGCCAACCTGTGGCTCGGTATTTAAAAACCCCGTTGGTGATTATGCCGCCCGATTAATTGAAACCTGTGGCTTAAAGGGGGTTCAAATCGGAGGTGCTTGTGTTTCAGAAAAGCATGCAAATTTTATTGTTAATCGTGATAAAGCCAACGCTTCTGATATAGAAGCACTGATTAAGCATGTGCAAGACGAAGTGCATCATCAAAAAAACATTAGGTTAGAAACGGAAGTTTGTAAAGTAGGGGCGTATTTATGAAGGTTGAAAACCCAAAAAAGTTTGGTCGTGTTGGCGTATTAATGGGTGGCTGTGCGGCGGAAAAAGAAATTTCACGTCAAAGTGGTACTGCTGTTTTTGAGGCATTAAAACGTCAAAATGTAGAGGTTGTTGCGATTGACGTGGGGGATAACCCTTTTTTAGCCTTAAAAGATAAAGCTCTTGATCGTGTTTTTAATATCATTCATGGGCGGGGTGGCGAAGACGGGGTTTTACAATCTGTATTGGAAATTATGAAGTTACCTTATACGGGCAGTGGTGTATTGGCTTCAGCATTGACGATGGATAAGTTAAAAACGAAACTGTGTTGGCAAGGGATGGGGTTACCGACACCACTCTGGTGTTTATTGAGAAATGAACAAGATATTAACTTATGTATTGAAAAACTAGGGTTTCCTGTGATTGTTAAGCCAACGAAAGAAGGTTCTAGCATGGGAATGAATAAAGCGAATAATGCGGCAGAACTGTTGGCCGCCTTTACAGAAGCTTCTCAATTCAATTGTGATGTGTATGCTGAAAGCTGGGTGATGGGTAATGAATATACCGTTGCCATCTTACAAGGGATGGTATTGCCTGTGATTCGGTTGGAAACGGCCAATGCATTTTATGATTATCAAGCAAAATATGAGTCTCAAACAACTCAATATCATTGCCCTTGTGGTTTGAGTGAGGTGCAAGAGCAATCATTACAATCTTTGGCTTTAAAAGCGTATGACGGTGTTGATGTTAAAGGCTGGGGGCGTGTCGATCTTTTTATAGATAATGATAATAAGCCTCAATTAATTGAAGTCAATACCGTACCAGGAATGACCAGCCATAGTTTAGTTCCGATGGCGGCGGCACAGAACAACATAGACTTTGATTGCTTGGTTTGGAAAATTTTAGAAACAAGTATGTAATAATGAACTTCAAAGTGGTGGGTTTTTAGTGTGAATAGTAGAAAATGAAATTTTTGACGTGGAAATATCTCCTGCTAAGTCTGCTTTTATTTGCAATAATTTGGGCAGGTTGGGAAGAGTTAAAAGCGCAAGGGGCTGATTTACTCCCCATTAAATATGTTAAAATACAAGGGACATATCAGCATGTTTCTAAAGAAAAAGTAAAAGAAGCGTTACTCCAAAAAGTTATGATGGGCTTTTTAAATACGGATATGTCAACAATAAGAGGTGAATTGTTAGACTTGTCATGGGTTTCAGAAGTTAATATTCAGCGTGTATGGCCTAATACGTTGGAGGTTAAAATTTATGAAGAGTATCCTATGGCACGTTGGGGAAAAACCGAATTACTCAATGAACACGGTAAGCTTTTTAAGCCTGATAATGTCGAACAGTTTAGTCAACTACCCCTTTTAGTTGGTCCTGAGGGTTTAGAAAAAAAATTAATGTTGATTATGCAGCATTTACAAAAAATATTAAGCCTGCATGCTTTGACTTTGAAAGCATTTGAAGTTGATAAACGTCGGGCATGGACACTTAAACTTGATAATGGAATGGTTTTAAAATTAGGGCAGAAGAAGCCTTTGGAAAAATTTAATCGTTTTTTAACCAGTTTGCCTAAATTAAAGAAAAAACGTAAAAGTGCTATTGCAAAAGTAGATTTGAGGTACGCTAACGGCTATGCCGTAACGTGGAAATAAAGCGACCCTTTCAAAAAGGGGCCTAAATTTATTAAATTAAGCGCTAAGCTTTAGAATTTAAACAGAATGCTATATTATCCTATGTTCAAAAAAATTAAGCGGTAAATTAATAGTATGAGTAAAACAAGAATTAATGTCTTAAATTGAGTACGTAGAATGGCAAAAAAAACAGAAAGAAGTATCGTTGTAGGGTTGGATATAGGAACGTCGAAAGTCGCAGCGATTGTAGGTGAATACGATCTGGAAGATGATTTAGAAATTATTGGTATAGGAACCGCTCCCTCACGAGGCTTAAAAAAAGGGGTGGTGGTGAATCTTGAGTCTACCGTTCATTCTATACAGCGGGCGGTTGAAGAAGCTGAATTGATGGCAGGTTGTCAAATAGAATCTGTTTATGCAGGGATTGCGGGGAACCATATTAAAAGCCTTAATTCGCATGGTATTGTGGCTATTCGAGATAAGGAAGTTAAGCAACATGATATTGATCGTGTGATTGATTCTGCACGTGCAGTAGCAATTCCTGCTGATCAAAAAATTCTGCATATTTTGCCACAAGAATTTGTTATCGATCAACAAGATGGTATTAAAGAACCCATTGGAATGTCTGGTATTCGTTTAGAAGCGAAGGTTCACATGGTGACGGGCAGTGAAAGCGCGGCTCAAAACATTGTCAAATGTATTCATCGTTGTGGATTAAATGTTGATGATATTGTTTTAGAGCAACTGGCCTCTTGTACTTCCGTATTAACGGACGATGAAAAAGAATTAGGTGTGTTATTGTGTGATATTGGAGGGGGAACAACCGATATTGCTATTTTTGCAGACGGTGCTATTAAACATACCGCTGTTATTCCTATTGCTGGAGACCAAGTCACCAATGATATTGCGGTCGCATTACGAACACCCACTAAAAATGCTGAGCAAATAAAATGTCAATATGCATGTGCGTTAACTACACTCACAAATGATGAAGAATTAATTGAAGTCCCAAGTATCGGTGAGCGTTCTCCTCGTAATATTTCAACTAAAAACTTATCTGAAGTTGTTGAGCCTCGTTATGAAGAGCTTATGTTATTAGTTCAGGCAGAATTAAGACGCAGTGGCTATGAGGATTTAATTACGGCAGGTGTTGTTTTTACAGGTGGAAGCTCGAAAGTTAAAGGCTTGGCACAATTGGCTGAGTCTATTTTTCGTATTCCTGTTCGTATTGGTATGCCACAGCATGTTTCAGGATTAACGGATGTTGTACAAAACCCAATTTATTCAACAGGTGTTGGTTTGCTCCTTTATGGTAGGGAGCATGATGGTGGTTTTGATAAAACAGAAGAAGAGACTTCTGGATTGCTATCCATGATTAAAAATTGGTTTCAGGGTAACTTTTAAACATTATACAACGCTTTATTTAGGGGATGATAAAATGAAATACGAATTAGTCGATGCAAGCAATGAAAACGCTATCATCAAGGTTATTGGTATTGGTGGCGGCGGTGGTAATGCGGTTAACCATATGGTGGATAGTTCTATTGATGGCGTGCAATTTATTTGTGCTAATACCGATGCGCAAGCCTTAAGGCGTTTAAGTGTCGATACTGTGGTTCAAATCGGAATAGAACTCACTAAGGGTTTAGGCGCAGGAACACGCCCTGAAGTGGGTAAATTAGCCGCTGAAGAAAATGCAGAACGTATTAAAGAAGTTATTGAAGGGGCTGATATGGTCTTTTTAACCGCTGGAATGGGTGGTGGAACAGGGACAGGTGCTATTGCAGTGATTGCCCGTATCGCAAAAGAGCTGGGTGTTTTAACCGTGGCTGTTGTTACAAAACCATTTGAGTTTGAAGGTAAAAAGAAAGTTTTGGTCGCAGAAGAAGGAATTAAAGTTTTAGAGCAAAATGTTGATTCTTTAATTATTATTCCAAATCAAAAATTGTTACCCGTGTTGGGCAACAACCTTTCGTTGGTGAATGCCTTTAAAGCTGCCAATGATGTCCTGTTAGATGCGGTACAAGGGATTACTGAACTCATTACCAATCCAGGGCTTATTAATGTAGATTTTGCAGACGTTGAAACAGTCATGTCTAACATGGGAACCGCTATTATGGGTTCAGGGTCTGCAACAGGTGAAAACCGTGCGCGAGAAGCGGCTGAAAAAGCCATTGCGTGTCCATTACTGGAAGATATTAGCCTTCAAGGAGCGCGTGGTATTTTGGTAAATATTACAGCATCTGATATGGATTTAACGGAATTTAATGAAGTGGGTAATATCATGCATTCATTTGCATCAGATGATGCTGATATGAAAATTGGAACCGCTATTAATCCCGATATGGGTGATGAAATTAAGGTGACAGTTGTGGCAACAGGTATGGGCGAAGCGATAGCTCAACAACAAGCGGCTATTAGTCCCCCAGTAAAATTAGTACAAAAAGCTGCTGTTGGTGATGTAAGTTATGATGTTTTAGATAAGCCGACTATTATTCGTAATAATAAGTCTGAAACAAAAGAAACTCGCTATGGGGTTCAGCCTCATAAAGAAGGCGATATGGATTTGGATTATTTAGATATTCCTGCTTTTTTACGAAGACAGGCTGATTAAATATAATATAATATGATAAGATTCAGCGTTTTTTGCAGTAATTTATGATTAGACAACAAACATTAAAAAATACCATTCGAGCAACAGGAGTTGGTTTACATACAGGGGATAAAGTTTATTTAACCTTACATCCCGCTGAGGTTGGTACTGGAATTCGTTTTCGTCGAACTGACTTAGATCAACCCGTTACCATTCAAGCAACCCCTGAAAATGTGGGTGAAACCATGCTTTCAACCACGTTAGTGCAAGGAAATATAAAAATATCAACTATAGAGCATTTATTATCCGCCCTTGCGGGATTAGGGATTGATAACGCAATTATTGATGTAAGTTCTGCTGAAGTACCCATTATGGATGGTAGTGCGGGTCCTTTTGTCTTTTTAATTCAATCGGCTGGAGTGGTTGAGCAAAATTCCCCTAAAAAATATCTACGTATAAAAGAAACTATTCGCGTTGAAGAAGGGGATAAATGGGCAGAATTTGTTCCTTTTAATGGGTTTAAAGTAACGTTCACGATTGATTTTGAACACCCTGCTTTTGCGGAGCATTTAAAAACAGCTACCATGGATTTTTCATTAACCTCGTTTGTTAAAGAAGTAAGTCGTGCAAGAACGTTTGGCTTTATGAAAGATATAGAATTCTTAAGGAAAAATAATTTAGCGTTAGGTGGAAGTTTGGATAATGCCATTATTATTGATGATGACAAAGTTCTGAATGAAGATGGCTTGCGCTATGCAGATGAATTTGTAAAGCATAAGATTCTTGATGCTATTGGGGATTTATATTTATTAGGCTATAGTTTAATTGGCGAGTTCAGAGGTTATAAATCAGGCCACGCCTTAAATAATAAATTGTTACGCGCCTTATTAGCGAATGAGAGCGCATGGGAAATCGTCACATTTGAAAATGAAAGCGAAGCCCCTAGTTTTTTTAGACAACCTCAAGATTTAGCTGCCTAGTTGCTTTTATTTGATAAGGTTTTACTTAACTTAAGTAATGCCTTTTTTAGTTTTTCATCCTGCATAGAATCGCTACAATGACGAACTAACGCAATATTTTTTTCCGATGGGCGCTCAAGCGATACTTTACTTTTTGGTGAAACTTCAGACGATATTATTTTAATATGCAATGATTTGAGCGTGGTAAAACCATTGAGGCTTAAGTTTTTTAGTATAGCAGACTGATAAAAGTGTAGCTGAGACGCCCAAAGCGCTGAATTGGTGTAAATAACTAAACTAGTATTTAAAATTGCACCATGTAAAATATGATCGCTTAGTGGTTTTGTGACCGATTTTTTGATTATATTTAACAGCGATAAGTGTTGTTTTATTTTTTGTTGATGTTTCTCAAGAATTTGTAACTGGTAGCTCTTTGCCGTTTTAAAAGTATTCATAAGTAACATAAAAATAATTTAAATTTACCATAGTTTTATGGTTAATACCGTTGTTGTTAGAATAATATTGAGATTGAACTTGTAAATTTTAATATTGTCCCAATTAATCCAAAATGTATTATTAGATCTAACCAGCAATCATTTAATTATAATTAATATCAAGATATAGGGAAGCTTGGATGTCAAAAACTCAGAATTTACAGGATACTTTTTTAAATATGCTTCGAAAAGAACATGTTCCTGTTTCCATTTTTTTAGTGAATGGAATTAAGTTGCAAGGTAAAATTGATTCTTTCGATCAGTATGTCATTATGCTAAAAAATACAGTCAGTCAAATGGTTTATAAACATGCTATTTCGACAATCGTACCAGGGAAAGCGGTTAGAATGCGTCGTGATAATGAGTCAACTGATGATACTGAATAAGGAATATTCGATTGTTTGATCGTCCTGAAACAGGGGAGCGGGCTATTTTAGTTCACTTGACTTTATATAAGGGTCAAGAAGATTTATCAGAATTAAAAGAATTGGCTCGATCGGCAGGGGCAGATCCGATGCATGTTATTACGGGAAGTCGAAAATCTCCAGATCCTCGATATTTTGTTGGTAAAGGTAAAGTTGAAGAGTTAAAAGCCGCTATAGAAAGTTATGAAGCCAATATTGTACTCTTTAACCATCCTTTATCACCCAGTCAAGAACGAAATCTTGAAGAAACACTGGAAGTCCTGGTGGTGGACCGAAATGGTTTAATTCTGGATATTTTTGCCCAGAGAGCGCAAACCTTTGAGGGGAAGTTGCAAGTAGAGCTTGCTCAGTTACAGCATTTATCAACGCGACTTGTGCGTGGCTGGACACATTTGGAGCGCCAAAAAGGGGGCATTGGCTTAAGAGGGCCTGGAGAAACACAGCTAGAAACGGATAGGCGTTTGTTAGGAATGCGAATTAAGTTAATTCAAAAACGCTTACAAAAAGTTGCCAAACAACGTCATCAAGGTCGGGTTCAGCGTAAAAAAACAGAAATACCATCAGTTTCATTGGTGGGATACACTAATGCGGGTAAGTCAACGTTATTTAATAAACTGACAGGCGCCAATATTTATACGGCAGATCAGTTATTTGCAACATTAGACCCCACGTTACGGCATTGTGAAATAGGGAAAGGTTCGGACATCATTTTAGCCGATACAGTTGGTTTTATTCGCCATTTGCCGCATGAATTAGTCTCAGCTTTTCGCTCAACATTACAAGAAGCCAGTGAAGCCTCATTATTATTACATATTGTTGATGCGAATGCGGATGATCGAGATGAGACAATCTCTCAAGTGAATGGTGTATTGGAAGAAATTGACGCAGGTCAGATCAGGCAATTACAAGTGTTTAATAAAATTGATTTACTTGATAATATTGCCCCTCATATTGATTATGATGATGCACATAAGCCTATTCGTGTTTGGTTGTCCGCGCAAACAGGGGATGGGCTTGAATTGCTTAATCAGGCATTAATTGAAATATTTATGCTGAATAAGATAAAACTTAAATGTTATTTGTCTTCTCGTCAAAATAATGTAAGAGCAAAATTATTTGATTTTTCTAAAATTATAGAGGAAAAATGTGACGATTATGGCGGATGGAATCTAACCCTTGAAATTGATAAAAAATATTTAGGGCTTTTAAAGGCGGTTGAGTTTGAAGAAGTTGAATAAAAATATTTACCCTCGTATGATTTTGAATAAAAAAATAAAAACTATCATTGTCGATAGAATATCTATTAAGTTTGCAATTTAATTTTTAAAACAACCTGATTTGGAGCATTTGTATGTCCTGGAACGAACCCAGTGGAGACGATAAAGATCCTTGGAGTGGTCGTAAAGACCCTCAAGGTCCACCTGATTTGGAGGAAGCCATTCGTTCTATACAAAAACGCATAGGGCGTATTTTTGGTGGAGGGAATAACTCAGAAAATGACGATGATTCGTCAGGATTTTCGTTTAACATAGGTTTTCTCCTATTGGGCGCTTTATTTCTTTGGTGCTTAAGTGGATTTTATGTAGTTACAGAGGGAAATCATGGTGTTGAAACTCGTTTTGGGCGATATATTGGTCCACCAACGGAAGCGGGTTTAAGTTGGCATATTCCTTACCCGATTGAAGATGTTCAATTAGTGAATGTAAAACAACAACGTTATATTGAAGTAGGCTACCGATCAGCAGGAAGCCGAGGCGTGGGTTCTGTTCCTAAAGAAGCCTTGATGCTCACAAAAGATGAAAATATTATTGATGTTCGGCTGGCAGTGCAATATCAAGTAAAAGATGCAAAAGAATTTTTATTCAGTGTTGCTAATCCTGAAGCAACGTTAAAACAAGTGACCGAAAGTGCAGAACGTGGTGTGATTGGAAGCAGTAACATGGATTATGTCCTCACCGAAGGGCGTGGTGATATTGTTGCTAAAATTAAAAAAGAAATTCAAATGGTGATGGATAACTATAAAGTAGGTGTTCAAATTACCAGTGTGAATTTACAAGATGCTCAACCACCCGAACAAGTGCAAGGCGCTTTTGAAGATGCGATTAAAGCTCGTGAAGATCAACAACGATTGATTAATGAAGCCGAAGCATATGCTAACGATGTGATTCCAAAAGCACGGGGTGCAGGCGCTCGAAAAATTGAAGAAGCCGAAGCTTATAAAGAAAAAGTGATTGCAAAATCAACTGGTGAAGTGAGTCGTTTTCTAAAATTATTAGCTGAATACCGAAAAGCCCCTGAAGTGACTCGACAACGTTTATATCTAGAAGCGATGGAATCTGTTTTAGAAAATACTAAAACAGTGATGGTGGATGTGAAAGGTAGTAATAATTTACTTTATTTACCTTTAGATAAAATAGCGCAATCATCGGCAACACCTGTAGCATCTGAATCTGTGGTAACTGAAATTAAAGCTACCGAGACCAGTAAAAATATTGCAGCACCACCGAGAGCTTCCGCTCGAACTCGTACAGAAAGGGGACGATAATGACGATTAATAAACTTTTAGTCCTGTGTTCTGTTTTGTTTTTTGTGGCAACAAGCTGTGTTTTTACCGTTTCAGAAACCGAAAAAGCGATTAAATTTAAAGTTGGGCGGATAGTTAAATATGATTACAAGCCGGGTTTATATTTCAAAATACCTTTGATTAATAACATCAAAAAATTTGATAGTAGAATTCAAACAATGGATTCAAAACCTGAGCGTTTTTTAACCTCAGAAAAGAAAAATGTTATTGTTGATTCTTTTGTTAAATGGCGTATAGGCGACGTTAAGAAATTTTATACCGTTGTTTCAGGGAATGTGAACCAAGCGAATTTACGTCTTGATCAAATTATTAAAGATGCCTATCGAGCAGAATTTAGTAAGCGTAATATTAAACAATTAGTCTCAACAGATCGTGGTGCAATTCGTAAAATTTTGATTGCAAGCTCTAAAAAAATTGCCGCAAGTTTAGGCTTAGAAATTGTAGATGTTCAAGTAAAACGAATTGACCTTCCAAGTGAAGTAAGTAGTTCTGTTTACCGCCGAATGGAAGCGGAGCGTGAACGAGTCGCGCGTGACTTTAGATCGCAAGGTTCTGAAGAATCCGAACGTATTCGTGCAAAGGCTGATCGACAAACAACGGTTACTTTAGCGAATGCTTTTCGAGATGCTGAAAAATTACGTGGAGAAGGCGATGGAAAAGCAGCAGAAATTTATGCAAACTCTTATGGTTTAGATACTGAATTTTTCAGTTTTTATCGTAGTTTAAATGCGTATAAAAAAACCTTTTCAAATAAAGATGACATGATTGTGATAGAACCTAATTCGGACTTCTTTAAATATTTTAAAAAACCACGTTAAATAATTTTTAGAAACGATATAATCACAATTAAAACGCTCCATTACTATGGGGCGTTTTCTATGAAAGGGCAATTG
>JAGLEW010000209.1 GCA_023144875.1 Methylococcales bacterium | reverse complement strand
TATCGCGCCTGTAAAACTGCCTTTTTCATGCCCAAATAATTCACTTTCAATCAAATTACTGGGTAAAGCGGCACAATTAACTTTAACCAAGGCACGGTGTTTACGTTGACTAAGATTATGCAACGCTCGCGCCACTAATTCCTTACCTGTGCCTGTTTCACCTTGAATTAACACCGTTGTCTCAGTGGGTGCGACTTGTTCCAGCTGGTGTAATACCGCTTTTAATGGTTGGCTTTGCCCTAAAATCTCTTCAAATTGATGATTAAGGTTAATTTCCTCTTGCAGATAAATATTTTCGGCTTGTAAACGGTTTTTTAGCTGTTTAATTTTAGATAATGAGTGTTTAAGTTTCAGCTCGGTTTGCTTTAATTCACTGACATCCTGAAAAACCACCACCGCACCAATAATCTTGCCCTGTTCCCAAATAGGGGTACTGGTATAATGCACAGGAAAATAGCTGCCATCTTTACGCCAAAAAATTTCATTCGTAATATGATGGACTTCCCCATCGTTTAAAGCGGCATAAATAGGACATTCATACTGAGAGTAATGTTCACCATTCGTTTTAGTATGGTGATGTTTTTGATGCATCGGCTGACCAATAACATCGATTTCTGTCCACCCGGTCATCATAATTGCGGCAGGATTAACAAACGTTCCCTTACCCTCACTATCCAAACCATAAATCCCTTCACCGACCGAGGTTAAAATGAGTTCATAGCGGCGTAAAATTTGTTCTGAATTATTCATATATTTGACAGCTAATATCAATCCCAGTACGTTTATTAGAGAGGTTTTCTACGAATTGTTTTTGGCTAAATTTGATTGTTGGTGCGTTATTTTTAGCGTCAAAAGGGATTGTCATGCTGTTCTATGTTGGGTAACTTTTAAAATTTAGACCTGTAATATTTGCTTATTTTTTCAAAATGAGAATTACCTCTAAAAGTTGAATTGATTAATTAACTATTGTGTAGCATGATGCTGTTTTAAAATAATATCGAGAAAAACAATGCAAAAATATACCTTTATTATGCTTGCACTTTTCATGCAAACCTCTGTTAGAGCAGAAGACATTAAGCTGCCCGATATTAAAGAAGGTTTATGGGAAATTACCTCCGTGGGTAAAATGGTTGGCTTCCCTATTAAAATTCCTCCAATGAGTTCACGTACCACGGAGTGCTTAACCAAAAAAAAAGGCCTAGACCCTAAAACTTTACTCAAAGATCAAAATTGTACGATTAGCGATTTAAACCTTCAATCCAACAAAGCCACATGGAATATGAATTGTACAATGAAAAATACGACAATGCATGGCAATGGCTCGCTTCAGTATCAACATAAAACCTTTAATGGTTTTTTTAACATGTCCCTTGATGGTGAATCAGGTGCGATGCAGGTTATGACCTCTATTAAAGGTCGTTATTTAAATAATTGTCAATAACTCAAACTTTCACTCATATTATTTCTTATGTCTTCAGCGCACTCAATTGTTTCACGGCTTTTTCGCCCGCAAATCCTTAAAATGTCCAGCTATAAAGTAGCCGATGCCTCTCACCTGATTAAACTTGATGCAATGGAAAATCCCTATACCTTACCTGATGCGTTGATTCAAGAATGGCTAAAATCATTGCAAAGCTGTCCATTGAATCGTTATCCAGACCCTAAGGCAAAAAAATTAGCCACCATTCTTAAACAAACCAACACGATACCAGACAGTGCTGACATATTGTTGGGCAACGGCTCGGATGAAATTATTCAACTTTTATTAATGGC
>JAGLEW010000208.1 GCA_023144875.1 Methylococcales bacterium | reverse complement strand
ACATATAAAATGCGTAAGTCTTCGGCTTGCTGTTCTTCTACGGCTTTTTTTGCGTGGGTTTCAAACTCGTTTGAGCCTAAATCTTGAATCATGTCTTCATCAATATGGCACTGAATGAACGCAGGGTCTTTCATCGTATTTTCATGCCACACAAAGGGACAAAACACCACTTCAAATTCCAGTCCTTTTGAACGGTGCATGGTCATGATTTTTATCGCTTCATCATCGCTTTCAAGTCGAAGTTGCTGGTCATTATTCCCTTCTTGAATGGTATTTTTAAGATACTCCAGCGTTTTTTCCAGCGTGAATGACGATTCAACACTGGCAAGTTGTATTTGTTCAATTAAATGATGCCAATTACTTAAACAACGTTCCGCTAAGGGCTGTTGTGCCAACATTTCATAGATCTTTTCCTGCGCGACTAAACGTGAAATCATCACCATAAAACCGTGTTGTTGCCAAAGTAAATGGTAATCGTTAAACCGTGATAACCAAGCTTCTAACGCGCTATCGTCATTGATTAACGCGTAAAAATCATCACCATTTAGCCCAAAACAATCCAAACTTAAGGCTTGTTTTAATAAATTAAGATCGCTCGTGTTGTTAACCGCTTGCAGGAGTTTATATAATTCGACCGCCTGAGCCGAAGCAAACACCGATTCAATATGACTGAGTACCGCAGGAATTCCCTGATATTGTAAGGCGTGTTGATAGTCACTCGCCTGTTTATTAGTTCGGACCAATATGGCAATATCTTTAGGTTTTATGTGGGTACATTGCGTTTTTTTCGTAATAGAGTAATCATCAACTAATAACGTGAGAATTTCATTAACCACCGCAGTTTGAATAACCTTAGCGGCTTTTCCTGCTGTCCAATCGCCTGTGGTCGAATCACTGGTGGCTAATTGCCATAACATCATTGGCGCAATCATCTGTTGTTGCTGATGAATTTCACCATCGTCGGCACTTAAGGCGGCATCAACCTCATAAAAAGGTAATTTTTCAAATAAAAAAGGCTCGGTTCGCATTGAAAAGAGTTGATTAACCGCCGTGACTAATTGTGGGTGTGTACGCCAATTAGACGCGAGTGTAAAAGAGTATTCCGCCGTTTCTTTTGCGCTAAAATAAGAAAAAATATCCGCGCCTCTGAATTTATAAATTGCTTGCTTTGGATCGCCAATCAGATACATCGAATGGCTGGGAGCTGAAAAAATTCGTTGAAAAATCGTCCATTGCTGATCGTCGGTATCTTGAAATTCATCAATCAGTGCCACTTTAAAGCGCTGTTGTAAAGTTTCGATGAGTAATTGCGATTGATCGTCCTGTAGGGTGTGATACAAACGATTAATTAAATCATCAAAGGTGAGCTGGTTACGTTGTTGCAATGCCGTTTGAAGGCTTATTTTTAAATCATCGACTAAACCTAAACGAAAATGAAGGCTAAGCTGTTTTAAAAGGTCAATTAAGGGCGCAAAGGCAGATGATTCAATGGCTAATTGTTTAAGATAATTGGCCTTACGAGCGTGGCTTGCTTCCGTTTTGGTGGTCTTAAATTTTACGGCATTGAGACCGTTATGAATCCCTTCTTCAGTAAATAAAGCGAATGTGTTTTGACTTGGAACGATTAAGGTTTCACCTGCAAGCCACTGTTGTAAGCCAGTTTTAGAATCTTCACAGGCTTTTTGATAACTTTTTTTAAATTTTTTATCGTTAAAAGCGGCGGTTAAAATTTGAATGGTGCCATCAAATTGAAGCTGTGCTTGTTTAATTAGGTGTTCAGCGGTGGTTAATAATGGGGTTAAGGGTTGGGTTGCAGGGATAACGCCCACATTGGAAGAAAGTCCGTTGATACTCGCCAATAATGCCTCAGGGGTTTTGTAGTCACAAATTAATAAAGAAACCTGTAAGGCTGTGCGAGGATATAATTGTTTTCGCCAATAATCATGCGTACACGTTTGTTCAATGGCGTATTTATCGGTGGTTAACTCAAGGGTAAATAATTGCCCTGTTTCCAGTGCATAATCGCTTAATAAGCGCTGGCAAAAACTATGAAT
>JAGLEW010000207.1 GCA_023144875.1 Methylococcales bacterium | reverse complement strand
ATGGAACGTCCGCTGCCTTTTTTGGGGTGGACGTTAACAGGGGTAATGAATGCAGGTGCAGGGCAGGTTTTATTTAAATCCGCAGGAATTGTGCCAAATAAAGCGGTTGTTTTAGCAGGTTCGGGGCCTTTATTGATATTGTTAGCGGCACAATATGTCCGTGCTGGGGTGACTGTTAAGGCGCTGTTAGATATGAGTACCACCGAAAATCATTTGAGTGCTTTGCCTCAATTACCGCGTGCTTTGTTAAAAGCAAATTATTTGATAAAGGGCGTGTATTTGCAACAGGAATTAAAACAGGCGAATGTGCCTATTTTAGAAGGGGTAAGCGAACTCAAAGCCTTTGGTGATGCGGATAAACTGCAACGAATTGAGTTTATGCATAAAGGGAAAGTAACCATCCTAGAAACGGATCTATTATTAACGCATTTTGGCGTTATTCCTCAGGTTTGGTTAACGCAAGCGGCTGGTTGTGAGCATCAATGGGATGAGCATCAACAATGTTGGCAACCTAAACATGATGACTGGGGTCGAACCAGTCTTGACGGGCTTTTAATGGCAGGCGATGGCGGTGGCATTGAGGGTGCAAAGGCGGCGGAATATGCAGGCGAAATTACGGCAATACAAGCCGTTTATGCGTTAGGTTTAATTGATAAGCAACAACGTCAACGATTAGCGAATCAGGCAAAAAAAGCTAAAAAATCTGAGCATCATATTCGACCTTTTTTAGAACGCTGGTTTGCGGTTTCTGAGGATTTATTACGCCGAGTTGAGGATGCAACCATCATTTGTCGTTGTGAAGAGGTGAGTGCTGGGGAAATTCGTGAAGCGATTCATCAAGGCCATGATGACAGCAATCAAGTAAAATTTATAAGCCGTTGTGGCATGGGCGCTTGTCAAGGGCGACAATGTGCCAATGCGGTGAGTCATATTGTGGCAGCAGAAACAGGAAAATCCGTTAAAGAATCAGGTTTGTATCGTGGGCGACCCCCCATTACTCCGATTACGATTGGACAGTTAGCCTCATTACACGCTGAGGAAATAAAATGAAAACAGAGGTATTAATTATTGGCGGAGGCTTGGTCGGTTCATCCATTGCCTTACAATTAGCGATGCGAGGGTGCAAGTCTATTATTATCGAAAAAGACAGTGCAGGTCGTCATGCCTCTGGGGTGAATGCGGGTGGTTTGCGACAACTAAATCGTGATGTGTCCGAAATTCCCTTAGCGGTCGCATCAGCAGAAATGTGGCGTAATATTAAAGCGTTGGTGGATTCAGAGTGTGATACTTATTTTCCTGGACAAATTCGGGTGGCTGAAAACAAAAATGATTTGAAAAAATTACGTCAGCGGCAAGCGCTAGCAACCTCCTTAGGTTATAGTCATGAAGAAATGATCAGTAAAAAAGAACTGTATCAATTAGTGCCTGCGTTATCACCGCATTGTGTGGGGGCATTGATTTCACGTGAAGATGGCTATGCGCGTCCTTATCATGCCTTGACGGCATTTCGACATAAAGCCGAATCCCTTGGGGTTCACTATTCTACCCACAATGAAGTTTATCGCTTTGATAAAATCGGCAATGATTGGCGGGTTAGAACCGAGAAAGGAGAGTTTGAAGCCCCGATTGTAATCAACTGCGCAGGGGCATGGGCAAATAAATTTGCGGAAAGGTTGGGTGAGGGGGTGTCGTTAACGCCGAAAGCACCCATGATGATGGTAACAGAACGCTTGCCACATTTTATTGACCCTGTAGTGGGTGCGGCGAGTCGAAAGCTTT
>JAGLEW010000206.1 GCA_023144875.1 Methylococcales bacterium | reverse complement strand
TCGGGGCAATGGTTTGACTTATCGGTGTTGACGGGGTTTGCGTACAGGCGGATAACAGCAACAGCATGACGCTGACAATCATATAATTTTTAAACGAGGGGGATTTCATAGCGGGTTCCTATTAAAAAACATGGCCCTATGGTATCGCAATGGAGACTATTTTAATTAACGGATATTATGCAAAGCCAAGAACTTGGCTAAATTTCTTATTGGGTATTCATTTTTAGTATGAGAGGTTCAAACCCAGCAAAAAACATTATTTTGCTAAAATTTGAACCAATCCTCTAAGGTTTAATAGTTATTTCTAACTAGATTGCTTTCTTTTATCAAGGTTTTTGTTGGCGTTTTAGGTAATAACGCTACTTTTGCTCTAATTTCATCCATACCATCAGGCCAACCATCTTCATTTAACTCATGTCTTGAATAAGTTTTTCTATAATCTCGCTTAATACGAGCGACTCCACCCGATCTTACGGTGCGATAAGTGAGATTTTCTCTTGGAATTTTATCATCACCTCCTGAAAAAATTGAATCACCGACATTGGTATCATCACCAATAAGGTAACACTTTTCAATGTAAGGTAAATTGGTACGACGATCGTAATCATCGAAACGGATGTTATAACGGACTCGTACTAGCGCACTTGCACCTTTAATACGAATGGATAACTTTATTGAACTAACTGACGCCATTGGATATACTCCTTAAAAATTAAAATAAAATGTAATAAAAATTACAATGTTGGTTTCAAGATGATTTTTTTAGTTTATTTTTCAATAATTTAAGTTGCTACTGTAATTGTGACATATTTCACGGAATGGCCTTTTCGAGGTCTCAAAAATCACTAAAATAATAATATCTTTACAATAAAAAACGTTGTTACAATAATGCTCGTTGTTGCTGTATTTGTTCTCATCCCTATTATTAAAGTGAAAATAATGATAAAAAACTCCTTAAAAATGATGTTCCTTTTTTCTGCCTTAACCCTAAGCTATAGCGCTAATGCCTATAATGGCAAGCCAATGGCTGAACAGTGTCAAAAACCCCATTTTGATAAATTTTCTTTGCCTGTTTACAAAGTCCCTGAGCGGATTGAAGTTGCGCCTGAGTCTGAGTTTAGTTTTACCTTATCCAGTAAAGTTGCCCCTGAAAGTGTTCGGATTATGATGAAGAAAGAGAAGGTGGAACACACCGTTGAAAGCAATAGTAGTTTTCATAAAATAACCAGTAAAATTCCTGCCAAATTTACAGGGAAATTCATACGAATTAACGTGTTTGCCGCCGCAAAATTAGAGTGTCAAAATGCACACGGTTGGTTGGTAAAAGTTTCTAAGGCGAAAGAAACACAAAAACCTGAAGTAAAAGCAAAATCGACCGTTGAGACTAAAATAGTGGTACCCGAAAAACTTACTTATTAACTATTATGTTTACGACTCATCAACACACCTTATTGCAACACGCGAATCTTGAATTAATGCATTGTACGGAAATGGCATTTTTTCAAATAATTCATGATAAGCAACCTCAGAGCCTTACTTTGGAAGCATTGGTTGAATGCCTTACGATTTGTAATGCACTGTATCGTGGTGGTGAGCCGTTGATGAGTGATGCCGATTATGATTTTGTGTTTAGCGCTGAACTTAAAAAGCGTGACCCTCAGCATCCTTTTTTACTTCACGTAGAGCCTGAGCCTGTTACGAATAGTAAAACCATTGCATTACCTGAAAAAATGCTGTCAACCGATAAAGCGTATACTCATGATGAAATTGAGCGCTGGGTTGCACGGGTTGAAAAATCGGCGTTATCGTTAAACAAACCGTTAGAATCGTTACAATTTCGAGTGACGCCTAAATTAGATGGCTATGCCGCTTATGATGATGGTAAAAAACTTTATACACGAGGCGATGGGGTCAAAGGAACGGATATTACGCGTGCCTTTGATCGCGGCTTACTCGTGGCGACGCAAGGTGAACGAGGCTTAGGCGCAGGCGAGGTGGTGATTAGTAAACGCTATTTTAATCAACATTTAGCCGCTGATTTTGATAACAGTCGTAATTTTCAGGCGAGTATTATTAAAGAAAAATCGTTAAGTCCTCATGCAGAGCAGGCGATCAAAGCAGGGGCGGCGGTATTTTTCCCGTTTGTGCTTTTGCCTGATTGGATAGGGGATGTGAAAACGCTGTTAGCCGATTTTGATGGTATTATTAAATCTATTTGGCATCAAACCGATTACGATGTGGATGGAGTTGTTTTAGAAGTCACGGATACTGAGCTAAAACAGGCAATGGGTGCGACCCGTCATCATCATCGTTGGCAAATTGCGTATAAAGAAAATTTAGCCACCGCTGAGGTTAAGGTGCTTAGTGTAACTCCGCAAACCTCTCGTACAGGACGAATCACCCCTGTGGCGGAATTAGAACCTGTGCGTTTGAGTGGCGCGTTAATTCGTCGTGCAACCGTACATCATTATAAAATGGTCAAAGAAAAAGGCATCGGTATTGGTGCGGTTGTCGAATTATCTCGCAGTGGCGAAGTAATTCCTAAAATTGAACAAGTGTTACAACCCGCAAGCCCACAAATTCCTGAAAACTGTCCAAGTTGTGAGGGGGCGTTAATCTGGGAAAGTGATTTCCTTATTTGCACCAATCATGTCAGTTGTCCTGCACAAATCGCGAATACAATGGCGTATTTTTTTAAAACCTTAGCCAATAATGATGGCTTTGGTCAAGCGACTATTCAAAAATTATACGATAATGAGGTTTATCAAATACCACACGTTTATGCCTTAACATCTGAGGATTTTAAGCGCTTTGGGTTTGGGGATAAACAATCTGAAAATTTAGTCAATGAATTAAGGCGTAGCCGCATTGAAACCATCGAAGATTGGCGATTTTTAGCCGCCTTTGGTTTATTAAGATTGGGGTTAGGAAATTGTGAAAAATTATTAGAGCAACATCCTCTGATGAGCTTATTTACCTTAACCGAGACGGATATTATTGCCATCGAAGGTTTTGCTGAAAAAACGGCGGCTATTATCGTTAAGGAATTAGTACAAATAACCCCTTTATTTAAGGCTATTTACCAATTAGGTTTTGCCTTAAATAAAACCGAAATAATTACTTTAAACCCATTAAAAGCAACTATAGTAACTAACAAGCAGTTGGTTTTTACGGGTAAAATGCAACAAGGCTCACGTGATGCCATGAAAAAACAAGCAAAAGCGCTCGGGGCAAAAATTGGTAACCGTGTTACAGGAAAAACCGATTGGCTGGTTGTGGGTGAAAAAGTCGGCGCAACCAAAATTACGCACGCTAAAAAACACAATGTTCGCATCGTAACAGAAAAAGAGTATTTAGAATTAATTGATTGTTAATGTTATAAAATAATAAAAAGGAACCCGCATGAAAAATTTTTTTAATTATTTCTTAATTGGAATATTAGCCTTTATTCCCGTGGTCGTTATTGCTGAAATAATCCTCTTTGTAAAAAGAATGATGGGTGATGCGTTCAAAATGGTCTACAACTATGCGGATAATTATTTGATGACCATTGCGCTGTTAGTGACGAGTTTTCTCATTTTTACTTATGTAGGCTATCGCGTTGCACAGGGTCGTTCTTTGATTATTGCCAGCATTGATGCGGTGATTGATCGAATTCCATTATTAAACACTATTTATCGGGTTACCAAAAAAATTGTCAATATGTTCTCAGGGCAAGGCAGCAATGTAGCAAGGGAAGTGGTTTACATTGAATACCCTAAAAAAGGCTTATGGGTTCCTGCTTATGTGACCAACAAATCTAATAATAAATACATTTTATTTGTCCCTACCTCACCGAATCCAACCTCAGGTTTTACCATTATCGTAGATGAAGCCCATGTGGTGAAATCCAAAATGGACATTGAAGAAGCCACCAGCTTTATTATTAGTGTAGGTGTTGATTTTAACCAAGCTGAAGAAATTCAGAAGTTGACCTAATCATGAATGCAATTGAAGCGATTTTAAAACAAATAAGTAGCTTTGTTTGGGGGCCTATAACGTTGGTGTTATTGGTTGGAATCGGGGTCTATTTAACCTTTGGCTTAAAATGCTTCACATGGCGAAAAACATTTTTTGCCCTGAAAATGCTTTGGCAAGGACGAAATTCGGAAAAACAAGGCGACATTACGCCGTTTCAGGCTTTAATGACCGCTTTATCCGCGACCATTGGAACGGGAAATATTGCAGGGGTTGCTACCGCTATTTATTTAGGCGGGCCTGGGGCAATTTTTTGGATGTGGGTGACGGCTTTATTCGGCATGGCAACCAAATATGGGGAGGCGGTTTTAGCGATTGAATATCGTGAAAAAGATTCGACAGGGCGTTATCTTGGCGGCCCGATGTATTACATAAAAAATGGCTTAAAAAGTCACTGGAAATTTTTGGCAACGTTATTTGCGGTCTTCGGAACGCTTGCTTCTTTTGGAATTGGCAACATGGTACAAGCTAATTCGGTCGCCGATGCCGTGGGAACTGTGTTTAGCATACCTACATGGCAAACCGCCATTGCCTTAACGGTTTTATCAGGCTTAGTGATTATGGGCGGCATTGGGAATATTGCCAAAGTGGCGGCGAAATTAGTTCCCATCATGGCAATTGCCTATATTGTTTGCGCTTTATGGGTGATTTTTTCTCATATATCGGAAGTACCACACGCGTTTGTATTAATTTTTAAAAGTGCTTTTACCCAAACGGCGGCTGTGGGTGGTTTTGCAGGCGCAACCTTATGGGCGGCGATTCGGTTTGGGGTCGCACGCGGTATATTTTCAAACGAAGCAGGGCTTGGAAGTGCGCCCATCGCTCATGCCGCCGCAAAAACCAATAACCCCGTTGAACAAGGGATGGTTGCAATGTTAGGAACTTTTATAGATACACTTATGATTTGTACGATGACCGCCTTAGTAATTATTTTAACAGGGGTCTGGAACAGTGGCGAAACAGGCGCGGCGCTATCAACCTTAGCGTTCAGCACAGGCTTGCCAGAAATGGGCGGTTATGTGGTGGTTTTTGGCTTAACGGTGTTTGCCTTTACCACTATTTTAGGCTGGAGCTACTATGGCGAACGCTGTGCTGAATATTTATTTGGCAAAAAAATCATCCTTCCCTATCGCTTATTATGGTTATGCGCTATTCCTGCAGGTGCTATGGGAAAACTGGCGATTATCTGGGTAATCTCCGATATTATGAATGCTTTAATGGCCATTCCAAACCTCATTGCACTGGCATTATTAAGCCCCGTTATTTTCAGATTAACTAAGAAATACATTTTTTAAACATCGTGAACTTAAGTCATAAATACAACAGGCAACCACTTAATGTGGACACGTTTATAAAAACCAAGGATTAATCAGTGATAAATGTATTTGTTATTTGTACGGGAAATTCCTGTCGCAGTGTCATGGGAGAAGCGTTAATCAATCATTTAGGCGCTGGGAAATTTAACGCTTTTTCAGCAGGAAGCCACCCTATTGGGCGTATTAATAAAGGTGCATTAGCCACCTTAGTACGCCATGACTTAGCGACCGAAGGCTATGTCAGTCAATCATGGAATGATTTTCAAGACCAGCCAATGGATATTGTTATTACCGTTTGTGATAATGCCGCTGGGGAAACCTGTCCTGCTTATTTAGGTGATGCAATTAAAGTACATTGGGGGGTATCAGACCCAGGGCATGTAAAAGGGTCTAATGCTGAAAAAATTGCCGCCTTTGAAAAAGTCTTTGCCACACTAACCTTGCGTGTTAATCAGTTAATCGCCCTGCCTTTGACAAATATGTCGAAAGAAAAAGCCACCACCATGCTTAACGCGATCGGGAAACTCATCTCTCAATAACCGCTAAACAACATAATATGGCTTTTTAATTGACCTATAATTAGATTTATATAAGACGTCTGTTAATCATCAAATAATGCCGCTATTACCCTATTTTATACGGTATTTCTATGGATGTTTTATTTTAAAATACGGTATATTGACATTTTTGTTTAAAAGGTACTAATTATGAATACTTTATCACGTCGTCATTTTCTTGCCCTTTCATCAATAGCGACAGCCAGTGCGCTTATTTTACCCAACCATTCACAAGCGAAAGGGCTTAAAGAAATTTTATCAGGTCAAAGTGGGCTGGTAACAGGTCTACCAAAGCCATTACGTCATCAATCCATTCCTAATTTTTTATCGGCAGAACAACTCACACCTCATTTTAACGCACATTATAAGGGCGCTTTACGAGGTTATTTAGCCGCCGATGAAAAAATTCAATCGGGTTCGTTAATCGCCAATGGTGCTTATGGGGCAACACAACGGGCTAGAGCGCATAAAAGTAATAGTGTTTTATTGCATGAGCTCTATTTTTTTGGTATGACCCTCACCTCAAATACACCGAGTCTTAATCTTCGTACCGCCATTGAAAAACGTTTTGGCTCAATGGAAAAGTGGGCAAATGATTTTCAAGCCTGCGCCACATCTGCATCAGGATGGGCCGTGTTAGCGCTACATACTTTAAATGGAAAACTTTATAATGTGGTTTGTGATAAGCATGCAGATGGTTTACCGTGGATGTCTACGCCTTTAATCGCATTAGATGTCTATGAACATGCTTATTATGTCGATTATAAAAATAATAAAGCCGATTATATTAAAAAATTTATGCCTCATATTGATTGGAATATAGTCAGCCGAACTTATCAGTTGACAATAAATTCATAAAAGGTTGACAATAATCGCTCTAAATATTCTCGTTGGTTTAATTAAATGGCCTTAGGCACTCGCAGTAAAAGTATTCGTCGTCAAATATTAAGGGATGTTAAATATCACCCGAATGATATTGCTCAACATATCAGTCAAATATTTTCAATTTCAAGACAAGCGGTTTATAAACATTTAAAAAAATTAGTGGACGAGGATTGGCTTGAGGCAGCAGGAACAACCCGCAATAAAATTTATAGATTAGGTCAATGCCGAGAAAATACACTTGTTTTTTTGCTAGATGAAAATACCTCTGAACATAGTATTTATTCAAATGAGTTTTCATCGGTCATTGAAGGTGTGCCAAAAAATATTGATGATATTGTTTTTTATGGCTTTACTGAAATGGTGAATAATGTGATTGACCATTCTGAGGGAAAAACCTGCGCTATTTCGGTCAAAAGAGATAAAGAAAAAATTGCAATTAGTATTGTTGATGATGGTGAGGGAATTTTTAAACGCATTACCCGATTAGAAAAATTATCCGATGAAAAACAAGCGATTTTAGAACTCTATAAAGGCAAACTGACCACCGACCCTGAAAATCATTCAGGGCAAGGGATATTTTTTACTTCAAAAATGTTTGATGTATTTTGCATCTTTTC
The DNA here is from genome assembly GCA_023144875.1 of Methylococcales bacterium. Classification (GTDB taxonomy): domain Bacteria; phylum Pseudomonadota; class Gammaproteobacteria; order Methylococcales; family Methylomonadaceae; genus WTBX01. Next base: position 445 of record JAGLEW010000206.1, on the reverse strand, counting down.
CTATGATTTGGTTTTTACCCATCATCATGAAAGTGAACTCGATGCAATTGTTGATAATATTAAAAATTATGTCGGCGGAACCAGCGTTTATATGGAAATTGCGCTTAATTCTACCCGAACCGATAAAGCGGTTTTTGATACTTTTAGCGGCGGTGAAGATGAGGGCTATGCGTTTAATAAAACTGTTATCCCCGTTAATATGGCACGAATTAATCAAGAAAATTTAGTCTCAAGAAGTCAGGCAAAAAGGCTTCTCGCTCGGATTGAAAATTTTAAATATGTTTTTTTTGATTTTGAAAATGTTGAGTCTATTGGACAGGCTTTTGCTGATGAAATCTTTAGGGTTTACCGAAAAAGATACCCCAACATTGTGATCCAGTATGAAAATGCCAACAACACGGTGGAAGCAATGATTAAACGTGCCGAAAATGATGTAAATATCCGT
>JAGLEW010000205.1 GCA_023144875.1 Methylococcales bacterium | reverse complement strand
ACCTACACCTACACCTACACCTACGGGAACCACTGAAATTGTTGTTGATGGTGTTAAAGTTAAACAAGTTGCGACGAGAACAGAAAATACGACTCATATTGATACAACGGTTTTACCTATTGCTAGCTCTCGTGTGGAAACAAGTTCAAGTCAAAATCCTAATCATGCCGACCTTACCTTAGGGGTTATTGAAAATGGCGTGGGAATTAAAATTGCCGTTCCTGAAAGCATTGGATTTCAAGCCACTGGCTTAGAAAGAGCACAAGTATTATCAACACTTACAGAGGCATTAAATAAAGACGTTAAAGCGATTTTTCCAACCAATTCTAGCTCAACAGTTAACGATTTTTTGGCCAAATTTTCAAGTAACCAAAATTTCTTTGAACATAAAATAACGCTTTCAAGTGAAGGCATAAATGTGGATAAAAAAACCGTCTTAATTGATGGTGAACATACGTTAAAAGCAGGTGCTGAACCGATCATTAATGCCTTAGTTATTGATGCAGGGCAAGCACTTTCAAATACAGAATTGCATTTGAAAAAGGTAAGCTTTGCCACCATTACGGGTAATGTTTCAGTGGTAGCAGGCGATGAAGAAAATACACTCGTCATTGGTGATCATCAAAAACAGCAAACAACGTTGACAAAAGGAGGCGATGATTTAATTAGTGTTGGGAAGGGTCTGCATTTAGTACACGGTGGATTGGATAAAGATACCTTTCAACTGGATGGTAATTTTAACGATTATCAAATTCATCAAGATTTTGGACGTATTACCGTCACCGCTAGTAAAGATCAGACCAGTGTGACTCAATTAATTAACATTGAAAACTTAAAATTTACCGATCAAACCATTGCGATTGACTATGAAAATAAAGCTGAAATCAGTGCTGTCGCAGGTACCTATTTACAAGTTTTTGGGCGACAAGCAGAAATGAGCGGGGCAAAATTTTGGACAGATGGACTGGTAAATAAAGGTTTAACACTGGGTGAAATGACGGTCAGTTTTATGACATCAGAAGAACAATTGCAAAAAATTGGTTTTAATATATCAAATGCCGATATTCCTACCCAAGTTGAACAATTTTATAAAAGTTTACTGGGGCGAGAATCCATAGCAGAAGGAAAAGCTTTTTGGGTAGAGCATTTAACCGCAGGTAATTTAACCCTTGAAAGTTTAGGCACTGAAATTATGCAAACAGAGGAAATGAAATCGCATTATGTTGATGAAACTAAATGGGACTTTTTTGTATAATCAATCTTTATCATGATTAGGGCAATCGGATTAAAAATAACACTCAAATCTATTTAAATACGATTGCTCTGAAAATAACCACACTCACTCTTCTATGTTTAAAGAAGACCCGTAAAAAATAAAACTATTATGGGTTAACTAAGGGGTTATGGTTACTTTTTTAGTACAATCGGTACACTCTTTAATTATCTGTTTAAGGTCGGTCACATATTCACCTAAAGCTTTCGTTCGAATTTTATCGCCCTTTTCTTGAAACTCTTGACTAAAATTTGCCATTGCTTTTTTAGATTCATTCACATCTTTTTTCCCTAAAGGCGAGCTGTAGAATTGAATCAACTGATCTAATTCTTTCTCTGAAAAATTAGCCCCATAATATTTTACCCAGACCTTTACAATCTCATCGGATGTCCAAGGGGATTCTACTTTCTTCATATAAGCTAAAAAAGTTTTTGTCATTTTTTTCTGCATTTCAGCGGGGGGATTTAACCCTTCTAAAATTTGTTTAATAGCTTGTTTTCCTATTTGTTCATTCCGAACTTTAGACATTTGAATGCGTTGCTCAAACATTTCCACCAAGCCTAATGTTTTCATCAGTGTTTCGACTTTATCCGTACGTGCATCAGCTTGAGCTTGCATCGAATAAACCGCAAAAAAGACTAATATAATGATTTTTTTCAAAATTAAATTCCTATTTAGCGCTATAAAAAAGACTCTATAGATCGTTATTAAGCGTAGAATGAATTGAAAATATTTTTTATTCATTATCATCAAAGCACCCCTCAGCAATACCATTTCACGGTGGTATTATTATAAATTCCTTTTATTTTTAGCCTAATACTTTGAAAAATACTCTAAATATTCAAACACTCAATAGCCAATTTTCACACATTAAAGCCGTAGGTTTTGTTGAAGGTAAGAATGGACTGCCTTTCATTCAGGTTGAGAATCAAAAAGCATCGGCGTTAATTTCTATTTATGCGGGACAAGTTTTATCGTACCAGCCTGTAGCTGAATCAGAAGACCTGCTATTTATCAGCAATAATGCTTATTTTATCGATGGAAAAGCCATTAAAGGTGGCGTTCCTATTTGTTGGCCGTGGTTTGGCGGCGCATCAACCAAAGAGGGTGAAAAACTGCCCGATCATGGGTTTGTCAGAGATAATTTTTGGACAGTTTCATCCTGTGATACCTTAGAAAATGGGGACACAAAAATTAAATTAACCTTTACCTCTTCAACAACAACGCACAAGCTCTGGTCTTATCCATTTCATTTATCATTAGACATAATCATTGGGGACAGTTTAACGCTTGATTTAATCACTAAAAATACAGGCGATCAGTGTTTTTCTATAACCGAAGCCTTGCATACCTATTTTAAAGTCGCCAATATCCAAAAAATAGATATTTTAGGGTTAGAGAAAACCAATTATTTAGATAAAGGTAATCACTTTACCCCTTCTTTTCAGACGGAAAGCATTAAAATTTCCAAAGCAACGGATCATATTTATACCGATATTAAGCATAATATCCGTATTATTGACCCTGTTTTAAAACGAAAAATTACAATTACATCATCAGGAAATAAAAATGTGGTGGTATGGAACCCTTGGCAAGCAGGATCACACGCAATAGCCGATCTACGCGATGAAGATTACCAACACTTTATTTGTGTTGAAATTGCCAATACAGAATCAAAAAAAATTGAAATCAAACCAAACCATCATCATCGCTTAACCGCGAATTACACTTTAAACTCTGACTAAAACAACATTATTTTTTTTGAGAAGGCCTACTTGAAATTTCTAATAAAACATCGTAATCAGAAACAAATTTTTTACAAAAAGCCCCCTCACCCATAGTTTTATATGTTTCAGTAAGCTCTAACATTACAGCATCAGCTGATTGTTTGATTTCAGTCTCTGTGAGCACCTGATTACAAACTTTTTTATACATAAAATTAATTTTTTCAGACAGTTTCGGTTCTAATTTACAAAAACTTTCAACCGCTGTGTTCCTTGTCAGCGATTGGGATAATTCAGCACAAGCCTGCTTACTTGTATTGGGCTTGGTATTATTAGAAGGTTCAGCAGATAAACTGGTTGAAAAGAGAATGATTACGAGTAGGGTATATTTCATTGGAATGGCCTTGAAAAATAAAAATTAGATTGAAAATTTTAGCACTATCCTATAATTCTACTATCAAGATGAAATAGACATATTTATAGAAAGATGAACTAAAAATAGTACAATTTTTTCATTTCGCTGAAGTCTTAATTATATTTCACACAATAGGTTAATTTTCAATCGTTAACCCCACAAATCAACGCTTTTTAAAAATGCAGATTATTTTTAGAGAATACAGCCGTATCATTTGGCAAAAAAAATGGTATTTTTTACTTTGCCTGCTCGGATTAGGCACAGGAACGATATTGGATTTTTACATTCCTGTATTATATAAAAATATTGCCAATGGACTGGCACAAGGCTATTCAGAAGCCACCATGTCTATGTTATTGGAAAATTTATGGATGATAGGATTTTTTTATATAGGCATTTGGCTAAGTTGGCGATTGTTAGAAATTGGGATTGTTCCCGTGGAAGCAGGTGGTATTAATTTATTAGAAAAACGCTGTTTCGAGGTTTTAAAACAACAACAATATCTTTTCTTTGAAAATAGTTTTTCAGGCAGTTTAATTAAACAAGCCAACCGTTTCTCACGCTCATTTGAAGTCATCATAGACTGGTGCTTATTCCAATTATTTCATAATATTTTAGCCATTGGCATTTCCTTCACCCTGTTTTACCAACAACAACCCGAATTTGCCTTTATTTTTTTAGCATGGGTGGTGGTGTATTTTAGTTGGAATATTGGCTTTTCAATGTGGAAACTCAAATACGATGAAGCGCTGGCACAGGCGGATTCTCACGTTGGTGGGGTTTATTCAGATGCCATTAGTAATATTTTTATTGTTAAAAGCTTTGCACTGGAAGCGCGTGAACAACACCGTGTTAATCAATCTTCAGATGAAGTTTATCACCGCAAAAAGAAAGCATGGCGTTTAATGTTTCTTTCCTTTGCCGTACAAGGATTGCTTATTTTTAGCATTGAAATATTCCTGATGTACTTAATGATTGGCAAATGGAAATTAGGTCAATTTGAAGTGGGTGAATTTGTTTTATTTCAATCTATCTTAGTGATGCTCGTGCGTCGATTATGGGAGTTTGGACGTAATTTACGCAACTTTTTTACCGCATTGGCCGATGCGAGTGAAATGACCGAAGTGTTTAAAAATACGAAACTAGAACAAGACCCACCTCATGCGAAAGCCTTAACCATTCATAAAGGCAGTATTCGGTTTCAGAAAATTTATTTCAGTTATAACAATCATCGGTTTTTATTTGAAAAATTTTCGTTAAAAATAAAAGCAGGGGAAAAAATCGCCCTAGTCGGACAATCAGGCTCAGGAAAAACCTCCATCACCAAATTATTATTTCGATTTATTGAACCTCAAAAAGGCCAAATTTCTTTTGATGGCATAGATATTAATCAATTTACCTTAAAATCGTTACGACAACAAATCTCCCTTATCCCACAACAACCCGACTTATTTCACCGCTCAATACGGGATAATATTACAATGGGTGCCGACATTGATGATGAAAAACTGAAGCAA
>JAGLEW010000204.1 GCA_023144875.1 Methylococcales bacterium | reverse complement strand
CTAGGACTTTTAAATTACCTTTATTGGCCGCCGCCGCTTCCATAATCGCATTATTGCCATGAATGGTCGCAAGGTCAATGCCTTTATGACTTAAGGCCTGAATGGCTCGCCCGACGGTAGCAGGCACATCAAAGAATTTTAAATCCACAAAAATTTTTTTATTGTTTTGTTTCAACCAATCAATAAAGCCAAAATACCCTTCTGACATAAACAGTTCCATGCCGACTTTGTAAAAAACAACCGAATCGTCTAAGGTTTCAACCAATTTTTTTGCCGCGTCAATGCTGGGCAGGTCTAATGCCATAATAAGGCGTTCTTGAATAGGAATGGCTTTTTTTGAAATAAATGACATGACGGTTTTTTGTGGGTTAAAGGATTAAATATATTGGATGGATAAAATTTCGTATTCTATATCACCTGCGGGGGCTTTTACGGTGACCACATCTTCCACTTCTTTGCCAATTAAGGCGCGGGCAATGGGTGAACCCACTGAAATACGGTTTTCTTTAATATCGGCCTCATCAACACCGACAATTTGATAAGTCACGATTTTTTCATTATCAATATTTTCAATTTCAACCGTTGCCCCAAAAATAACCTTACCCCCTGCATCTATTTGAGTGACATCAATAATTTGTGCGTTGGATAATTTGGCTTCAATATTGTTAACCCGACCTTCGGTAAAGCTTTGTTGTTCCCGTGCAGCATGGTATTCGGCATTTTCTTTTAAATCACCATGTTCTCTGGCGGTGGCAATGTCGGCAATAATACGAGGACGGACGACGGATTTTAAGTGTTCTAATTCCGTGCGTAATTTATTGGCACCGACCACGGTTAAGGGTACTTTGTTCATGGATAACTCCCGTTTTAATCTAAAAAAACCTGACTATTATGAGAATAATCAGGTTCGTGTCTTTATATAAGGTGATTGTTAGTGTAATTGCGCGTGTAATGCTTGTAGGCTATTGACCTCGCCTGCATCTAATTCACCTAAGGCATAACAGGCGGCTTTTGCCCCTGCTAAAGTCGTGTAATAGGCGACATGGTGTTGTAAGGCTTCGCGGCGCATGGTAAAGGAATCGGCAATCGCTTTGGTGCTGACGGCGGTATTAATAATCAGTTGAATTTGCTCATTTTTAATCATATCAACAGTGTCAGGTCGTCCTGTATTGACTTTAAAAACTTCATCACAGGGAATTCCCGCCTCTTTTAAGACCCGTGCCGTGCCTTTTGTGGCGACAATTTCATAATTTTTAGAAACCAGCATTCGAGCGACATCCACAATTTTAACTTTATCTTCATTTTGAATGCTAATCAGGACTTTACCGCTATGGGTTAAATCAACCCCTGCGGCGCGTTGTGATTTTGCAAAAGCTTCTCCAAAGGTTTTACCAACCCCCATGACTTCCCCTGTGGATTTCATTTCAGGGCCGAGTAAGGAATCCACCCCAGGAAATTTTATAAAGGGAAAAACCGCTTCTTTGACCGAATAATAACTTGGAATGCATTCTTTGGTGTAACCTTGTTCGATGAGACTTTTTCCTGCCATACAGCGTGCCGCAATTTTCGCCAGTGGATAGCCTGTGGCTTTTGAAACAAACGGGGCAGTTCGTGAGGCACGAGGGTTCACTTCCAATACATAGATTTCATCCCCTTGCACCGCAAATTGGGTATTCATTAACCCACGCACGCCCAACGCTTTTGCCATTTGTGCCACTTGTTCACGTAATTTATCTTGAATTTCAGTTGATAATTCATACGGTGGAATGGAACACGCTGAATCGCCAGAATGAACCCCCGCTTGTTCGATATGTTGCATCAGTCCGCCAATTAATACGGTCTCACCATCGTAAATTGCATCAACATCCATCTCAACCGCATCATTTAAAAAGCGATCCAACAACACAGGGGAATCATTGGAAACATTGACCGCTTCAGTCATGTAACGTTTTAGACCGACTTCGTTATACACAATTTCCATAGCTCGCCCACCTAA
>JAGLEW010000203.1 GCA_023144875.1 Methylococcales bacterium | reverse complement strand
TTTGAAAAAACCACGCTGGATGAATTGGATTTAATTCGAGAAGCGTCCAATGCGGCTAAATTACGCCGTAACTTTAAAGACTCTGATGCTTTATATGTCCCTGACATTCACTGGGAATATACTCGGAAAAAAATAATGGTGATGGAACGCATTTATGGCATTCCTGTGGGAGATATTCAACAATTACGTGAAGGGGGGGCTGATTTCAAAGCCTTAGGCGAACGGGGTGTACAAATATTTTTCACCCAAGTCTTTCGGGATAATTTTTTTCATGCCGATATGCACCCTGGTAATATTTTCGTAGAGCTTCCTGATAAATATTTAGCGGTGGATTTTGGAATTGTAGGGACATTATCGTTAAGCGATCAACGCTATTTAGCCGAAAATTTTCTTGCCTTTTTTAATCGGGATTATTACCGCGTTGCACAAATGCACATTGAATCAGGTTGGGTGCCACATACCACTCGCATTGAAGATTTTGAAGCCGCGATTCGCAGTGTTTGTGAACCAATTTTTGAAAAACCTCTAAAAGATATATCGTTTGGCTTATTGTTATTGCGTTTGTTTCAAACCGCACGTCGCTTTGATATGGTGGTGCAACCTCAATTAGTTTTATTGCAAAAAACCTTATTGAATATCGAAGGCTTGGGGCGTGATCTTTATCCTGAGTTGGATTTATGGAAGACGGCAAAACCTTTCTTAGAAGACTGGTTTCATGAACGTCTTGGCCCTAAAGCGAAAATAAAAGAGGCCTTGAAAAAATTCCCTGAAGTAGCAGAACACTTTCCTGAATTTCCAAGCTTAGTGTATCAAGCGCTGGATGGGGCGGCGAATGTGAACCGACAATTAAACACGCACAATCAAGAAATGGAACGGATTCGAGGTCAACTTGAAACGAATTATAAAGGCACACTGATGGCTATTATTACCAGTGCGACTTTATTGGCGCTGACTATTTTCTTACAATAATAATTTTTAGAGGGATTGCCTTTTTTCGGTCCATGCGGCAATTTCTTTTTGAATTACCTTGGTTTTTTGCAAACGATCTCCGCGATAAAATAAGTTAAAGGCTTCAAATGGGATCAGTTTGCCATCGGCTTGAGCAATATGGACGCACGATTTTTTTAAGGCACGAATATCAAGATTATGTGCATCCATAAATTGAACAATCAATACTCGAAACACATTATCATAGTTAAAATTTTGGTTGGCTATTTTAGGTAAACAACACATTAATTCCGCAAGATTTTTTTTCTGTTTTAGTGGTGATAAATTAGTGGCAAACAGTTTAAACAGATGCTTTTTTAAGGTCGCATCGCGTTCAAAAATAATAGTATTTTTATTCCCTACCAGTAAATCTTCAGGCTTTAACCAGCGTGTTAATGGGGACGTAGTCTTTCCTTGCTTTAAGGCATAAGCCATTGCTAAGGAATCAGGATTGCACGGGACAGGCATGACATCATCTAAACTGAATAAATTCGATTGCTCAACAATTTTTCGACGAATTTCAGAGACAGTTAAACGGTTTTCTTTGGTAAAATCTTCCACACGCCCTGCTTCTTGAATCGGTTGTAAAGTGACCCCGCGAACACAGCTCCACGTCAACGCATGCTGAATCACCTCACCAATTTCCTGATCATTTAAACCACGCTTCACCGTCATCACTAAGGTGGTTGATATATCATATTTATCTAATTGTGTTAAAGCCGCTTGATGAATGTCTAAAAGTTGTGCACCCCGTAAATTTTTTAAAGGCGCTTCTTTGAGCGAATCAAATTGCAAATAAACTTCTAAGCGAGGTTTATATTCACTCAAACGTTTGGCAAACTCAGGTTCTTTAGCAATCCGTAAGCCATTGGTATTAATCATTAAATGCTGAATAGG
>JAGLEW010000202.1 GCA_023144875.1 Methylococcales bacterium | reverse complement strand
GGATCAAATGAAATCTCTATTCCTACTACTTTTCTTGGTATCAGTAAATCTATACTCTCAACCTGCCTTTAGTAAAGTATCTGAACAAGTGTGCGCTAAACTTTATACCCATAGAGACCTTAATAAAAATATTGAAAATATTTGTGGTTACAAGCCTCAGCTTTCTGTAAAGCTTAGTGGCTCTATTGCTGCAAAAAAATGCGCTAATGTGATTACAAAAAAAAGAGCTAAAAAATTATCCAGACCCGCTATAAATAAACTTAAAAATAATTACAAAACCATGGGGCGTGGGTTATTGTGTGAAAAGTTAATTTCACCTTACAAAAGACAGCTAAGTTCACTTTCTAAATAAAATAAGTAAAAAAAGCGCTCTAAAATAAACAAAAAAACCTTGATGACCACCACGTCCAGCAAGGTTTATTTTTATAATGTTACGTTTATTGACAGAATCAGCGTTAAAGTATCTTAAGTGCCTCAACTAATAAATCAATACTTTCGGTTAAATCAATCGGTGCATTCCCTACAAAAAAACCATTATTGTGCGCATAGCTGGCGTTATCCGATTTGGTCACTTCATGATTAATGTATTTAATAACGTCGTGTTCTAAAAAGTTACCGCCCGTAATAATTCGATATTTAATCTCGTGTTTATCTAATGCTGCAAACACTTGTTGACGCGTAATATTCGCCGATTTTGCCACAATCATGGTAAAACTAAACCACGAACTTTCACCTGTTTCATGTTGAATAATAAAACGGGAATCATCTTTAAATTTTTCGACAAAATACGCCGCATTTTTGCGTCGTTGTTCAATGAGTCGGGGCAATTTCTTAATTTGTGTTAACCCTAAAGCCCCTTGTAATTCCCCTGGGCGAACATTATAGCCTGGTAAAATAAACCGATAGGCTTCAAAAAAATCATCGTCTTTTTTCTCATAAATAGGACTACCTTCATCTTGATCGCGTGTCCAGCCGTGATTGCGTAATGATTTGGCTAAACAATAGATTTCATAATCATCAGTGACGACTAAACCGCCTTCCATGGTCGAAATATGATGCGAGAAAAAGGTTGAAAAGGTATTGACTAAACCTGAAGTCCCCGTATAACACCCCTTATATTTTGCGCCCATAGACTCACAATTATCATCAAATAAAATAAGTTTATGTTGCTCGCATAATGCCGTAATTTCATCAAAATGGCAGGGGTTTCCCAACACAGAAACGGTGACAATCATTTTAGTTTCAGAACTGATGGCTTTTTTTAATTCATCAATATCATAATTAAGGGTCTTTAAATCAATATCAACAAATTTTAATTTTAAACCGTATTGATGCAAAGGGTAAAAGGTAGTCGCCCATGAAATACAAGGCACAATCACTTCATCTCCTGCTTTTAAGGCATTTTTTGCGCGATGAAATAAGGTGGCTACTGCGATTAAATTAGCGGATGAGCCTGAGTTAACCATCACCGCATACTCTTTTCCAAAAAAATCGGCAAATTGCTGTTCAAATTTTTTAACATTTTTACCCATGCTAAAGTGATCGCTTTCAATGACCGCGTACATGGCTTGTTTTTCTTCATCGCCAAAGGTTGAATAGGCTAATTCGTAACTCATCGTTTATTTATCCTGATAATTAGGTTCGTAAACAACAATTTTAGAGCCATCAAAGTCAAAACAAAAGGGAATATGTAAATAATTATTTAAGGCGGCTTTAACCTGCGCATGATTGTTTTTTTCAACATAAAAAATCATAAAGCCACCACTGCCTGCGCCTAATAATTTACCGCCCAAAGCCCCTGCATTTAAGGCTTTTTCATACATGCTATCAATGGTCGAGTTTGTTACTTTACTGGATAAGGACTTTTTTAAATCCCATGTTAGGTTTAATAATTCACCAAACTGATTTAACGGGCTGTTTGAAATAAGGATCTCATGCGCCTCATCCACCAAGCCTTTCATGCGATTAAGATTGGGAACATTGACCGCTGTTTTTGCCATTTGTTCCTCTAAAATATCCGATGCCGCTCGAGAAAGCCCAGTAAAAAATAACAACACATTGCCTTGAAATTCCAATAATCGTTCGTGTGTCATAATCACAGGTTCAGCGGTAATTTCACCATTTTGTAAAAAATTTAAGGTATTTAAACCCCCATAAGCGGCAAACGTTTGATCTTGTGAACCCACATTTTCTTTAATCCAATTCTGCTCAATTTCAATAGACATTCGAGTCAGCTCTTTTTTTGAAACCATTTTTCCTTCGAGGGCTTTTAAACTATTAAGCAAGCCCACCGTAAAGGCAGAACTTGATCCCATGCCACTGCGCGCAGGAATATCCCCGTCATGATGAATGGATACGCCATAATCTACGTTAAGATATTTAAGTGTTTCTCGTACCGAAGGATGCACAATGTCTTCAATTTTTGACACATTCTCTTGCTTTGAATACACAATGCGGTGTTTGTGTTCAAAAAAAGGCGGCAATTTGCGGACATTAAGGTAAGCGTATTTATCAATCGTTACCCCTAGGGTTTTACCGCCATGTTGCAGATAATAATCAGGGTAATCGGTACCGCCACCAAAAAATGAAATTCGATGCGGGGTTCTGGATAGAATCATAAAAGACGTTTAAAGTTGAGTAATCGTATTAAAATCGCTATTGAGTGCCAATCATATAAGCCAAAATCGCTAAAATTTTCTGAGGATTTTTAATGTAATAATCTTCAATATCAATGTAAATTTTATTACCATCCAGTTTTAAAAATTTCCACGCATGACCTGTGGTTACCACGCCATAGATATAAGGGATGACTTGATTTTCTTGTTGATTATATAATCGTGCCGCCCACATTTCAGCAATACATTGCCCTAAACCGCCGACAATTTTTTCATTTTTTGCTTCCACTAGGGCGATAACAGGCGCTTCTAAAAATAATTGTTCCGACGATTGACTGATCAAAAAATCACAAAAGCCATTCAGTCCTTGTGATTTATCCACGGTAAAATCAATCCCAGAAAAAAAACTAATATTTAAACGCTTTTTTAGTTCTAAAAAAATATTAACGATAATTAGTTCCGCACGCGCTTTTTCTGTTCCCATTGCTAATGCGAGGGGAATATTTTGTGTTAACAATTCGGCTAATAAAGGGCTGATTTCAATCTCATCCAGCGTTGAAAATAAATCGGTCTGTTCAATAAGCTCTAAATCAAACTGAGCTTTGACTTTTTTTAACGTAAAGTCATGGTAGACCATTTAATGCCAGCCGCCGTATTGTTTGGTCGGATCGCCCCGAAAACCTTGAGTGCTTTTATTATCATCGGGCATTGCCACCATACTTTTAGCCGCGATTAACATATTTGGATGCGTATAACCCCCAAGTGCTTTGGCTTTTTTGGCAATTTTGGTTGATAAAGGGTTAATGTCAAATTTAGTCATGGAGTTATAAACCACCACAGCCGTCAACGTTGTTTTTTGTGCTGAATTATCTTTAAAATCAACCTTTAATAGAACGGGTAGCGCGGTATTTTCAGGAATGTTAAGTTCATAACGCCCGTTAGACTGTACCTTATTGGCAGCAATAATTTTGTTTGTGGAACTCAACGCCTGTACTACGCCTTCTTTTATGCGACCCTTATCATCTGAAACTAACCCTTTCAAGGTCGTTTCTTGTTTAAAAAATTTCACAGTGGGGGTTTTAGAGGGCATTTTTTGGCTCTCCATATCCTCACAAGCCAGCAAAAATGTACCGATAAAAAAAGTCCCTGCAATATAAACAATCGTTCGCATATCATGTAACTCCGTTGGTTAAAGTAACGCTTAAGGTAGCATAAAGCCTCGGATGGTAAAATAAAGAATCGCGGCTAATAACGCGGACACAGGCACAGTAATAATCCATGCCGCGGCGATTTTATACAAATGTGAACGCTTAACCAGCTCTTGGTTATAAACCCGTTTTAAACCTTTGCGTTCTTTTTTACTTAAAGACATCTCACTGGTGTTTGCTTTTAAGGCGATCAACATTTCTTCTTTTTTTACAATCGGTGCTTTTTTAAACGCCATTAAATAGGCGCCCACTTTCTCAGAGTTTTTATCCGCATGATGACGTTTTATTTCCTCAATCATCACCGCATAACTGCGTTTTAAATATTCGCGTAAAAATCCTACGCCAAAAACCGCGCCCACCGCAATGTGGGTTGAGCTGACAGGCAAGCCTAATTGACTGGCAACAATCACCGTGATCGCCGCCGCCATTGCCACACAAAAGGCCCGCATTTTATCCAGCTCAGTAATTTCACTGCCGACGGTACGAATTAATTTAGGCCCATATAATGCCAGCCCGATGGCGATACCAATGGCTCCCACTAACATAACCCATAAAGGAATACTGGCTTTAGCAACAACGCCACCACTAAACACAGCATCATTAATTGCCGCTAAAGGCCCTACTGCATTGGCAACATCATTTGCGCCGTGGGCAAAACTCAATAAAGCCGCTGAGATAATTAAAGGGGTCGTAAATAATGCGTTGACACTTTCTTTAGAATTTTCCAGCCGTTCAGCGGCTTTTTTGACCAATGGTCGACATAGAAAATAAACAGCTACCGCAATCGCCAACCCAATCATTAACGCCGATGTAAAATC
>JAGLEW010000201.1 GCA_023144875.1 Methylococcales bacterium | reverse complement strand
TTAGCAAAGAGAGGGGAGTCTTATGAAGAAGCGGCTTCAAGAATTAATGTTAATAACTTGTAGTTACTCGGGTAACGGCTTTAAAAGGACTTGGAAAAAGAGATTATGACGGAATTTGAATTAAAACAAATCCTTGAAAAAGGGGAAGATAGCCAGCAACAATTTAAGCAGTTGATCGTGAATGGGAATGCGTTGGCGGCAGAAATGGTGGCCTTTAGTAACAGCTTGGGCGGAAAGTTATTAGTTGGGGTCAACGATGATGGGCAAATTACGGGGCTTTCGCTTGAGCAAAGTCAGGCGCTTAATCAATTAATTTCTAATACAGCATCTCATTCAGTGCGTCCTCCCATTAACCCGATGACTGAAAATATTAAAACCGCACAGGGGTTGGTGATTATCATTCGTATCAAAAAGGGGCTTAATAAACCTTATATGGATACACAAGGTTTTTTTTGGGTAAAATCAGGGGCAGATAAGCGCCGTGTGACCGCTCGTGAAGAAATTCAGAGAATGTATCAAAGCGCTAATTTAGTTCATGCGGATGTGATGCCCGTTCCTAATATGGGAATTGAAGGGTTAGATAGGGATTATTTTAATCAATTTGTGTTGAAACAATACGGCGATACTCCCGACGATTTGGAGATTTCTTCGGCACAATTACTCTCAAATATGAATTTAATGCAAAATGGGATTTTTAATGTCGCAGGGGCATTGCTGTTTAGTAAAACGCCACAGTCTTATTTACCTGTTTTTAATGTGAAGGCAGTGGCGTATCCCAGTGAGAACATTCATTTGGATGCTTATATTGAAAGCCAAGATATCACAGGAAAACTTGAAAATGTTTTTCAGGAGTCATTGGCATTTTTATTGAGGCAATTACGCCGCTTGCAAAATCAGCAAAATGTAAATAGTATGGGGAAGTTAGAAATACCTAAAAGTTGTCTGGAAGAATTGCTTATTAATGCGTTGATTCATCGCGATTATTTTATTTCTGCCAGTATTCGTTTGTTTGTGTTTACAAATCGAATTGAAATAATTAGCCCTGGTCATCTTCCCAACAGTTTGACGATTGAGCATATTAAGAATGGGAATTCAAATATTCGTAACCCTGTCTTGGCATCGTTTGCCGCTAAGATTTTGCCTTATCGTGGCTTAGGTAATGGTATTCGACGGGCATTACGCGCATATCCTGACATTGAACTGATAGATAATCGAGACGAAAATTTATTTAAAGTTGTTATTAAACGACCTCCGCTATAACCCCTAATTCTACTCACATGTCGAATGGAGTATTAACCATGCAATTCAGACAAAAAATATTAATCGTACGTTTTATAACATCGATTTTTCTGATGCTGTGTATCACACTCGTCAATGCTTCCACGACATTAGATGAAAATTGCGTGATTAATATTCTTAATCGAACCATTCAAGTGAATAAAAATGGGGGTTGGTCTATGCCCAATATTCCTTCGCAAATGGGGAAAATTCGCGCCAGAGCTACTTGTGTTCAAGACGGTAAAACTATTTCAGGGCAAAGCAATTATTTTACCGTGATTCGTAATGGCATTACACACGTAGGTGATATTGCCTTTGAAGCCCTTGACCCCATTCCTTCTGCCTTAAATTTTTCAAATACCAGTTCAATCGTAGAGCTTGCCGCCGCTGAAACGTTTCAATTTACGGTAATGGCTCTTTATCCTGATGACAGTATTAAGAATATTACTAATGCAGATTCAGGCATAAATTATAGCAGTAGTAATGCAGGGATTGCTGCCGTGAGTGAAAATGGCTTAGTCACGGCGGTTTCCAGTGGTAATATTTTACTAACCGCTCGTAAAGATGGGGCGCTTGTTGTAAAACAGGTGAGGGTCAAAAGTGATGGCGATACGGATGGCGATGGCTTACCAGATAGTTATGAATTGGCAAATAATTTAGACCCGAATGATCCCATTGATGCTAGTGAGGACCAAGATGGCGATGGGCTAACTGCGTTAGAAGAATTTAAATTAGGCACAAAAATTCATGTTGCTGACAGTGATACAGATGGCATTAGTGATAGTGAAGAAACCATTGCAGGCAAGGATGGATTTATCACTAATCCTTTATTAGCAGATACAGATGGCGATGGCTTGAACGATTATGTTGAAATTTTAGCCAACTCCAGTCCCACAGACGCGAAAGATACAAATTTTAAAGCCGCCTTAAAATCTATTAAAGCCTCTCCAGAAAATATTTCATTAACCTTTAATGCGATTAATAGCGAGGCAAGTGAACAATTATCAATAACGGGGCTTCTAATTGATGGCAGTTCCATTGATTTAACCCAAAAATCAACAGGTACAATCTATAACTCCAGTAATTTAAAAATCGCCAGCTTTAGTGAAGTGGATGGACTGGTTTTTGCTGGGCAAGTTGGGACGGCGGTCATTAGCGTTGAAAACGCTACCCACAAAACCACCGTGAATGTGACCATTAAAACCTTTAACCCCGTTGCATTATCTGCCATTACCATTCCAGGTTATGCCAACAATGTAGATATTGCAGGGGATTATGCGTATGTTGCCGCAGGCGCTGAAGGCTTACAAATTGTCGATGTTTCAGATCGAGAAAAGCCTAAAATAGTGGCAAGCCTAGACACCGAAGGCACGGCAATTGATATTCGAGTATTAGGAAATTATGCCTATATTGCCGATGGTGAGACAGGGTTAGTTATTATTAATATTACTGATCCTACCAACCCCGTTTTAGCCTCAACATTAACCACTGCTGGTATTGCTCAAGATATTAAAGTCGATTTTCAAACCGCTTACATTGCCAATGGGAAGGGCGGGCTGGAAATTATTGATGTGAGCCGTCCAACCAACCCTATTTCTCAGGCGCAATTATCCAATTTAGGCAATACTAAAGGGGTTGATATCGAAGGAAACACCGTAGTAGTGGTGGCGGATAAAGCCCTAATCGTGATAGATGCCAGTGATCCTCATAACCCAAAGCAACTGGGAAAAATTAATATTGGCAATGTGAAAGATGTAGCCATCAAAGGGGATTATGCTTATGTTGCCGCCTATGACACTGGTTATCGAGTTGTAAATTTAACCGATAAAACCAAGCCTATCATTGTGAGTGGAAGAAGGGATATTGTCCCTATGGATGTTGAACTTACGAATGGTTTTGCTTTTTTTGCAGAACAACTCTTTCCTAATGTAGTTGCTTTTTTCAATATTTCAGATCCTGAAAATACCGTTTTTCAAGGCACGATTGATCTCAGTAATTTTGGGGATTATGCAGGAACAGGAATTGCACTTGATAGCCGTTATGCTTATATCACCGAAGAGCGTTTTATTGTTAGTTCGGATTATAAGGCGACAGGCGATTCTAAATTATTTATTGCCCAATATTTGATGGTGAATGATAACGCGGGCATTGCGCCCACAGTCAGTATTAAACAGCCTAAAAATAATGCGGTTGCTGTGGAAGGCAGCACTATTGTGGTAGATGTTGATGCACAAGATGATATTGCGGTCGTTTCAGCAGGGCTATTGGTTGATGATAAATTAATCTTTACCGATACTGCATTACCCTATCAAATGCCGCTAGATATTCCTATCGGGGCTACTTCCATAAAGATTAAAGCCCAAGCGGTCGATTTAGGAAATAATACAGGTGTATCTGAAGTGGTTACCTTAACCGTTCAAGCGGATGCGGATAAAGATGGCTTAGGCGACGGCGAAGAAAAAGATACTTATAAAACCAAGCCCGATGTCGCTGATACCGATGGCGATGGCTTAAACGATGGCGAAGAAATATTACTGGGTACCAATCCATTAGCAACCGACAGTGATGGTGATGGAATTTCAGATAAAACAGAAATTGACCAAGAAACCGATCCATTAAACTCAGATATTACCAAACCAAAAATAAGTCGTTTATCCCCTACTGATAAAGCCAAAGATATT
>JAGLEW010000200.1 GCA_023144875.1 Methylococcales bacterium | reverse complement strand
GTGGTAATACCCGTTAAAATGGTTTCTTTATTCATGAATAAGCCCTGATACCAATAAATTAAACGGCAAGTTTACACAAATTCGCATCAATAGTCAGCGTTCTCTATAAATGACGGATTAATCGGCGCTTTTAGCGTAGAATTCAACGGTTATTAATCTCCAAATAATCCCTCTGTTACTTTTACAACGTTATGTTTATTATTACCAAAGAAATTTATTTTTGCTACGGACACCGTTTGATGAATCATTCGGGAAAATGTCGTCATTTACACGGTCATAGTGTGAAAGCGTCGATTGCCATTAAAGCCGATCATCTTAATCAGGATGGGATGGTGTGTGATTTTTCAGAGGTAAAAGCTTGTGTAGAGACCTATGTTGATCAAAACTTAGACCATAATTTTTTATTGCACAAAGACGATCCGATTATCCCTCTACTCAAGGCACAAAATGAGCGTTTTATGGCGATAGACGAACATCCTACCGCCGAAGTATTAAGTAAAATGATTTTTCAATATATCAAACAACAAGGCTTTAATGTCGATCAGGTAACCCTGTGGGAAACCGCCAGTGCTAATGCGTGTTATCGGGAAGCAGAGGCATATGAGGGGGACGACCAAGCAGCCGAGTAAAATCAGCACGCGGTACGGGTTTGCTAAAATAATAGCCCTGATAAAGATAACATTGATTGGCTTGTAGAAACTTTATCTGACCTTTATTTTCAACCCCTTCGGCAATCACATTTAAGCCTAAATGAGTCGCCATCATTAACATGGCTTCAACAATTAACGCCACATTATTATCAATACAAATATCACTAATAAAGCTTTGATCTATTTTAAGTTGATCGATGGGTAAGTTTTTCAAATCCGCTAACGACGAATAGCCAATGCCAAAATCATCAATCGAAATTTGTACGCCAAGACCTCGAAGCGCATTGAGTTTTTCAATACTCACTGAAATATCTTGAACGACAATTTTCTCAGTAATTTCAACCATTAAACGATTTGCGGGTAATTCATATTCTTCTAAAATAGATTGGACTTGTGCAATAAATTGTTGTTGATAAAATTGACGTGAACTAATATTTAAGGCGATATGAGGCACCTCAGGCCATGCTAATAATTGTTCACAAATGGTACGAAGCTCCCATTCAGCAATGGCTAAAATAATGCCACTTTCTTCACAGGCAGGCATAAAGTCACGCACCGCAATCATACCTCGTACAGGGTGTAACCAACGCAATAAGGCCTCAGCCCCAATAATTTTTCCTTGATCGTCATATTGAGCTTGATAATATAAAATAAACTCCCCTTGATCCAAGGCATTTTTAACGTCTTTTTCCATTTGCAAGCGTTTATTCGCTTTTTCAGCCATGTTAGTTGTATAAAAGCTAAAGGTGTTTCGGCCTTGATTTTTCGCTTCATACATCGCTGTATCAGCTTGCTTAAATAACGCATCTCGATTTTTATTATCAATTCCAAACAAGGTAATGCCGATACTACTGGTCACGACATGCTCATATTTTTCTAATGTATAAGGAATATAGAGTGATTTTAAAATTCGTTTTGCGATCATAGACGCGTAATCTAACGCCTCCTCACTGTTGTCATTAGAGTCTCGGCTGCGTAATAGCACTACAAATTCATCGCCACCTAATCGTGCAACCGTATCTTCTTCTCGTACACATTCTTTCAGTCTTTCAGCAACCTGAATTAATAATTCATCACCAATATGATGCCCTAATGAATCGTTTAAGGTTTTGAAATGATCTAAATCCAAAAATAATAACGCACCATAATTACGATGACGTTCCACTAAAACCAATTCTTGATCTAATCGCTCATGCAATAACCGTCTATTGGGTAAATTGGTTAACGCATCGTAAAAGGCTAAATAACGAATTCTTTTTTCACTGGTTTTTTTCTCAATCGCAAGGCTAATCAATTGCGATAAGGCGTGTATTTTATCCAGTGTTTCTTCATCAGGGACTTTTGCTTCTTTATAATAAAGGGTAAAGGTGCCAAGCACTTCACGTCCTGATGACATTAAAGGCTCCGACCAACAGGCCGCTAAATGCGCCCGTTCTGCTAAATTTGAAAATTCTTTCCAATAAGGGTGCTTGCTAATATCAGGCACAATTACCCGTTGTTTTAAATAGGCCGAACTGCCACAGGTAATCACCGCCTCCCCAATTTCAATGCCTTCAATTTCTTTCATGAAAAAGACAGGAAGTCCCCCCGAAGCACCGTGAACTAAGCGATCACCTGCTTCATTTAATAATAAAATAGAGCATAATAAATCAGGGTTATCCGCCTCAGTGGTTTCAACAACCAAGGTTAATATTTCATTCAATGGCATGTAACTTGCGATCGCTTGCAAGACTTTATTATGCTGATCGCGAGCGGTAATCGCCTTACTCAGTGCAAAGGTTCGATGTCTTACCAGTTCTTCGGTTCTTAGCGTTCGACCAGACAACATTAAGAGTGCAACCCCCGTCAAGCCTGTAAACAAAAAGCTGCCTAATAATAACCACCATTGACTCCACGTTTTTTGAATACTAATAAATTTTTTAGAAGGCATGTAGCTAATTTGCCACTGATGATTTCCAAAATATTGAGTACTGGTTCGAAACAACGATAAAGGATGTCGATTTGTCGGTTTTTTCCGTGTAAAAGAGCTGTAGATAATGGTATTTTTTTCTAAAATTTCCACTTCGACTTGCAGCTTACTGTTTTGACGCATCACGGTTTGAATTTCATCTTCGATACGAAAGGTATTCACCACAAAACCTTTTAAGGTATTTTTATCGGTGGTTGGGTTAAAAACAGCCGAGTAAAGTCGAATATTTTCAGTGCCCGTTGGTTGACCAAGCAATGGTAAGTTTTCAGTCACTACTAAGCCTTTCGTCTCCCAAGCCAATAATAAATGCTTCAAAATGGAATCACTGGAACCTAAATCAAATCCTAATAAAGGTTCTTCTGTTTGTGGTTCTCGATAAGCAACAGGAAAATATTGATCACGTTTCCCCGCCTTTTTCATCAATTGATTACCATCATGCCCTAATTCATGGATCTCAGTTTGAGAAAGGGCTTCATATTCTGCCCTTTGTGCAGCATTAATATGCGGTACCCATTCGATAGAGCGTAAGGTTTGATATTGTTGCAAAATAGCCGAGCTAAAACGCTGAAATTCATCTTTATTAATAAACGCCCCATTTTCAAAAAAGCTTTTTAAAATCAGGTTGATATTCATATAAGCATGCAAACGACTGTAAAGCGCATCATCAAACAAATGGCTTTGACGATCAAACACTTCTTTTACGCGCGCCGATTCTTGTTCTTTACTGTAATTAAGGATTAAAATTGATAACAATAACAACATTAACAGGGGATAAAACACATAATTACGCCGTTTTTTCCATAACTTTTGTGGCTTTGCTAAGAAAATTAAAATAACAGGTGTAACGATTAAAATACCAATCGCATCACCGACCCACCATGTTGCCCATGAGGAAAGTAAATTATGAATACTAATATTTCCAACCCGATAAATCAGTTCGGCTGAGAAAAAAAGCGGGGCAACGGCAGAACCAATCACCGAGCTTAAAAACAAAAACTTGATAATTTGTAAATCTTTAATTAGGGGATCGTTGCGTCCAACAAAACGCCTAATTAAATAGACGGATAAGATGGCTTGCAAGCACACCCCTAAACTAATGAAAATACTCGAAGGCAACCAGTCAATTAGGTTATCAAGCGATGGATGGCTAAAAAGATGGGGAATATGACTTAAGACGGAACCTAAATAAATACCAGGCAAGACGCGATAACCATAAAGGAATAACATGCCTAAGGAAATACCTGCAGGCGGCCATACAGGGCTAGCACCGCTTGGAGATAAAATTAATAATTGTCCAAAATAAGCTCCCAAAAGATACGCAAATAAACACGCGCAATTTAAAAGAAGGAACTGTTTTTTATTAAGCATATTGTGGCATCGAATAGGAGTAAAAAGACATGGTTATGGTTCATCTATGCCTTACTAATTATGACATAATTGATAGAATATTAAGCCAAATCGTAAAAATTTCGATAAAAAAATCCTCAATTTCTGAATAAGATAACAAAAATGAGTAAAGACTTTAAGGTTTTAGCGGTTTTCCTTGTGATTTCATTTATTTTTTTAAAATAAAATAATGCTTTAAATTAAGTCTTTAGCTTGTAAATCGGCGTGATAAGATGAGCGCACTAAAGGCCCACTGGCAACCTGCTTAAACCCCAACGTTGTTGCAACTTTGGCATAATAATCAAATTGTGACGGATGTATATATTCTTTCACGGGTAAATGGGCTTTGCTTGGTTGCAAATACTGCCCTAATGTCAGCATCGAACAGCCGTGCTCTAATAAGTCACGCATGACCGTAATTACTTCGGCTTCTAATTCGCCTAAGCCTAGCATTAAACCCGATTTTGTGGGGATTGTCGGTAATTGCTGTTGATGTTGTTTTAATAACCCTAATGAGACGTGATAATCTGCCCCAGGACGCGCTTCTTTATAGAGCCTAGGCACCGTTTCAAGGTTATGATTAAAAATATCACACGGCATTTTTTGTAAAATATCCAGTGCTTTTTGAGTACGGCCTCGAAAATCAGGGACTAATATTTCAATCTTTGTGTTAGGACTTAATTGCCGAATATTTTTAATACATACCGCAAAATGCCCTGCCCCCGCATCGCGTAAATCATCTCGATTGACCGAGGTAATCACGACATAGTTTAAATCCATTTTTTGAATGGTTTGCGCTAAAATCATCGGCTCTTTTGAGTCCAAGGCTAAAGGTTTTCCATGAGCCACATCACAAAAGGGACAACGCCGAGTACATAAATCCCCCATGATCATAAACGTGGCCGTGCCGTGATTAAAACACTCACTCATATTTGGGCAACCTGCCTCTTCACAGACGGTATGCAATTGATTGGTGCGTAACACTTCTTGCAACTTTTTAACCTTTTTACTGCCTCCCAGTTTAATCCGAATCCAGTCAGGTTTTCGTAAAGGTGTATCAAGCGGTTGAACTTTTATCGGAATTCTCGCTAATTTTTCACTGCTGCGTTGATGCGATGTCGGAGTAGAGCGAGAGGGCGCTTTAAAATTCATGATTTAATCGCCGATAATAACGAGTGAAGGAGCGGTATAGCCAATTCGTGGTTATGAATGTGGATATTAAAATCTTCAAGTTTTGTCATTTTTAAATCCTGATACCCACACGGGTTAATATGATTAAACGGAGTTAAGTCAATGCTATTGTTAAGACTTAAACCATGATAGCAACGGTTATTTTTAACTCTTAAGCCAATCGAGCCAATTTTTTTTTCATCAATATAAACCCCTGGAGCCTCTTTTTTAGCAAACGCTTTTAATCCGTATTCACCTAAAGCGTCAATCATCGCCTGCTCTAAAAGGGTGACTAATTTACGTATATCAAGCTTTAAGCGCTTTAAATCCAACAAAGTATAAATAATGAGTTGACCAGGGGCATGATAAGTAATCTGCCCACCACGATCCGATTTTACAATCTCAATATCTGTTTCTTTCAGTAAATGTTCAGGCTTTACATTTAAGCCAAACGTATACACAGGTGGATGCTCAACAATCCACAATTCATCTTGAGATTCCATCGTACGACTTTTGGTCAATGCCAACATCGCCTGCCATGTGGTTCGATAATCTTGCAAACCTTGATGATATATAATAGGTGGTATCATAAAATTTATCGCTTTAAAGAACCTTTGAGGGATAAATCGCTCAAAGGTTTTAATTTAACGTATTGCCCGTTTATATTTTAGGCTAACTGGCAGTATTTGCTGTTTCTAACAGCCCTTTTAATTCACCTTTTGTGTGCAAGTCCATAATAATATCACAACCGCCAACCAACTCACCTTTGGCATAAAGCTGCGGATAAGTTGGCCAGTTTGAATGGATTTTCAAGGCTTCTCGAAGCTCTGGGTCTTCTAAAATATTAATATAAATAAATTGGGCTTCGCACGCTTGCATCGCTTGAATTACTTGACCTGAAAACCCACATTGTGGAAAATCGGGGGTTCCCTTCATGTATAAAACCACAGGATTTGACAACTGATCTTTAATTTTCTCAATAACATCCATTACGTAACTACCTTCAAAATAAGCAAAAGTTGACAATACTATCAAGAATAAATAGATAAAAAAAGTCTTATGTTGTACAAAAGCTTGCTAGAAATCCCTTAAAAATTTATAATTAAGGGTTATTTGATAGGTAGCCATGGGCTGCCTTTTTTGTTTTTACAGAGGATAACCATGTCATGAGTGATTGTATTATGCCAACGTATAATCGTTTGCCCGTCCACTTTAGTCATGGAAAAGGCGCTTGGCTTTGGGATGAAAATGGCAAGCGCTATTTAGACGCTCTATCGGGGATTGCCGTTTGTAATTTAGGTCATGCCCATCCTGCGATTCATAACGCTATTTGTGCGCAAAGTGCGCGTTTAATTCATACTTCAAACCTCTATGGTATTGCCACACAAGAACAACTCGCAGACGTATTATGTGATAAAAGTTCGATGGACAATGTTTTTTTCAGTAACTCAGGGGCTGAGGCCAATGAAACGGCGCTTAAAATTGCCAGAGCCTATGGTTATCAGCAAGGTATTGATAAGCCCGTGGTCATAACGATGGAAAAAAGTTTTCATGGCCGAACTCTTGCAACCCTTAGCGCCACAGGAAATCCAAAAGTACAACAAGGCTTTTCCCCTTTAGTTGAAGGTTTTATTCATGTGCCTTTTAATGATATAAACGCGCTTAAAAAAGCAATTACCGAGCATAAAAATTGCGTGGCTATTTTTGTAGAACCCATACAGGGTGAAGGCGGAGTACATATTCCATCGGATGATTATTTAGCTAAAATTCGTACGCTCTGCGATCAACACCAGTTGCTGATGATGCTCGATGAAATTCAAACAGGGATTGGTCGGACTGGAAAATTTTTAGCCTATCAGCACAGCAATATTGTTCCCGATGTTTGCACACTAGCGAAAGCGTTAGCCAACGGGGTTCCAATCGGTGCCTGTCTTAGTCGTGGAAAAGCGGCTTCGATTTTAACCGCTGGTATGCACGGTTCTACTTTTGGTGGTAATCCCTTAGCCTGTTCAGCGGCGCTCGCAACCTTGCAAACCTTAGACGATGAAAATTTGATTGCCTCAGCGTACGAAAAAGGGCAAAAAATCGTTCAACAATTAACTGACAAACTACAATCAAACCCTGCTGTCGATAATATTCGCCATTATGGGCTAATGATTGGCATTGACTTAACAACACCTTGTGCTGAATTAGCTCCAAAAGCACTGGCACAAGGCTTATTAATCAATGTTACCAATGACAGCACCATTCGTCTCTTACCGCCACTGGTGATTGATGATGCCCAAATAGAGTTTTTAACCACAGAACTTTCTTCCCTTATTCAAACTTATACCCAAGCGTGATGATGCCAGCAAGACATTTTATAAGTCTACTCGACCTAAGTGGCGATGAATTTAGACACCTGATTACTCGCGCAATTTATTTAAAAAACAATCGTGACCCTGATTTTCAACCGTTAAAAGGCAAAGTCTTAGCGATGATTTTTGAAAAAGCCTCCACTCGAACCCGTGTTTCTTTTGAAGCAGGCATGGCTCAGTTAGGTGGAAGTGCGTTATTTTTATCACCTAGAGATACTCAGCTAGGCCGTGGTGAACCGTTATCCGATAGCGCAAAAGTAATCTCCAGTATGGTGGATTGTATTATGATTCGTACCTACGACCATACGACCATTACCACCTTTGCTCAACATTCTAAAGTGCCTGTTATTAATGCATTGACTGACTTATTACACCCGTGTCAATTGTTAGCCGATATGCAAACCTATTTTGAATTAAAAGGCGATATTGCAGGAAAAACCGTCTGTTGGATAGGTGATGGTAATAATATGTGCCATTCTTATATCCACGCGGCGCATTTATTGGGTTTTAATTTACATATTGCAACCCCTAAAGACTATCAACCCCATAATTCTATTTTGGAATTAGCCGATGAGCGAGTACAATTATTTTCCAATCCCAAACAAGCGGCGACTGGCGCTGACTTAATTGTTACGGATGTCTGGGCGAGCATGGGACAAGAAGAAGAACAAAAACAGCGAGAACAAGCCTTTAAAACCTACCAAGTAAACGATGAAATTATGGCAACAGCGAATCAAAATGCCCTATTTATGCACTGTTTACCTGCTCATAGAGATGAAGAGGTTACGGCTACTGTCATGGATGGCAAGCAAAGTGTGGTTTTTAGAGAGGCTGAAAATAGGCTTCATGCGCAAAAGGCACTGCTCGAATTTTTAATCTGCGCTTAAATTCGCTTACACTATTCCTTATAATCGATAACTGAGATACTCGTGAAAAAAATAACGCTCCTATTTTTGTTACTTACGGTCAGTAGCTGGGCTCAGGCTAAAACAGTTTATATTACTGATAATATTCAAGTTAACCTTAAAGCAGGCGATCACAGCACCAGTAAAGTGATCGCAACCCTACCTAGTGGAACTTCGCTTACCTTTATTTCAAAACAACGAAATTCTGAATATACGAAAGTACGGATGCCAGGGGGGCGTTATGCGTTTATTTTAAGTCGCGACACCATTGATAAACCGACAGGCCGAGTAACCCTTGAAAAAACTACACTAGAAAGGGATAAACTCAAACAAGAAAATGAAGTCTTAGAAAATGAACTGTTAATGTTGAAGGGCGATTCGGTCGCGGCAAAAACCAGCAACACAACCTTAGGTTCAGAGCGAGATAAACTGGCGTTAGAGTTGGAAGAGTTAAAATACACTTCAACTCACTCAATGAAGCTCAAAGAAGAACGGGATAGCTTCCAAGTTCAAGCGGTTCAGCTGCAAAAAGAATTAACGCAAGTCAAATCTGAAAACCAAACTGTTAAAGCCAATAATCAGCTGGATTGGTTTTTATACGGCGGCACGGCTATTACCTTTAGTATTCTCTTAGGTTTCTTATTGCCAAAATTAAGCTGGCGTAGTAAACGCACAGGCGGCTGGAACTAAGCAACATACTTATTTAACCTCACATTAAACCGCTAGGACACACATGGCAAACTCAAAGGACACCCAATCACGTACCTTTTCATCTCAAGTGGTCGATGGAATGGAGCGTGCACCCAGTCGCGCCATGTTATACGCGGTCGGCTTTAAGCAAGAAGATTTTAAAAAACCTCAAATAGGCATTGCTTCCACATGGAGCATGGTCACTCCTTGTAATATGCACATTAATAAGTTAGCGGATGATGCCGCTAAAGGCGTTAATGAAGCAATGGGGAAAGCGGTTATTTTTAATACCATCACCATTTCAGATGGTATTTCAATGGGCACAGAAGGGATGAAATATTCCTTGGTGTCGCGCGAAGTGATCGCAGATTCGATTGAAACAGTGGCAGGTTGCCAAGGCTTTGACGGTATTGTCGCTATTGGTGGCTGTGATAAAAATATGCCGGGGTGTTTAATCGCCTTATCGCGTTTAAACCGTCCCAGTGTGTTTGTGTATGGCGGCACTATTTTACCGGGCTGTCATAACGAAAAAAAATTAGATGTTGTTTCCGTTTTTGAAGCCGTGGGCGCACGCGCTAATAATAAAATTGATGATGCTGAACTCAATGCCATCGAAACCAAAGCTATCCCTGGGGCGGGGTCATGTGGTGGTATGTATACCGCGAATACAATGGCCTCTGCGATTGAAGCCTTGGGCATGAGCTTACCTAACAGTTCTGCACAAGCGGCTATTTCCGAAGATAAACGTTTGGATTGTGAACGCGCAGGAGCGGCGGTTTTAGAACTCTTAAAACAAGACCTTAAACCCCGTGACATCATGACCAAAGCCGCCTTTGAAAACGCCATTACCGTGGTCATTTCATTAGGCGGATCAACCAACGCCGTATTGCATCTATTAGCGATGGCAAATGCTACTGATGTTGATTTAAGTTTGGATGACTTTACCCGCATTGGCGCAAATGTCCCGATGGTTGCAGATTTAAAACCCAGTGGTCGCTACCAAATGGCGGAGTTAATTGAAATTGGTGGCATTCAACCGTTAATGAAAGAATTATTGGATCGGGGGTTATTGCACGGTGATTGTCTAACCGTCACAGGAAAAACATTGGCTGAAAATTTAGCGGACGTTAAATCCTATCCTGAAGGTCAAGATATGATTCGCTCATTTGACAACCCCATTAAAAAAGACAGCCATTTAACCATTTTATATGGAAACCTTGCGACAGAAGGCTCGGTTGCAAAAATCACAGGTAAAGAAGGCTTAATTTTTACAGGCACTGCTAAGGTATTTGAAGCGGAAGAACAAGCGCTACAAAGTATTTTAAACAATGAAATCGTGAAAGGTGACATCATCGTCATCCGTTACGAAGGCCCTAAAGGCGGTCCTGGAATGCGTGAAATGCTCTCGCCCACCGCCGCAATTATGGGCAAAGGCTTAGGAAATGATGTCGCATTAATTACTGATGGGCGTTTTTCAGGGGGAACTCATGGCTTTGTTGTGGGTCATATTACCCCAGAGGCTTATGTTGGTGGCACACTGGCACTGATTAATAATGGCGATAAAATCACCATTGATGCAGAAACCAAACAATTAACCCTACATGTGAGTGATGCTGAAATCAGCCACCGAAAATCAAACTGGCAACAGCCTAAACCTCGTTATACGCGCGGTGTATTAGCAAAATACGCCAAACTCGTTAGCTCCGCATCAACAGGGGCTGTGACCGATAATTTAGAGTAA
>JAGLEW010000020.1 GCA_023144875.1 Methylococcales bacterium | reverse complement strand
TTTTCGATAAATGACTTAAACCAATCGCCACATTTTCTTGGGCAGAAAGATGGGGAAATAAGGCATAATTTTGAAATACAAACCCAACTGCTCGCTGATGTGACGCTCTATTAATCGCTTTTTTGGTATCCAACCAACAATAATCTTGGCATTGAACCAATCCATTTTCAACAGCATAAAGCCCTGCAATGGCTCGTAAAACCGTGGTCTTACCACTGCCTGAAGGCCCTACCAAAGCTAAAACTTCGTTATTTTGACAATGAAGACGAATATTTAATGGAATCGAAGTCGTTTGTTGCAACCATAATTTAAGTCCTTGTTCAGCCATAGCGTCGCTGATACCGCCCTGCCATTAAATAGGTAAAACTAATCGCCATCACTGAAAAAATTAATAAAAATGCCGACATAATCCCTGCCGCTTGATTATCAAAGGCTTGAACCCGATCATAAATAGAAATTGCAAGGGTTTTAGTTTCCTCGGGAATATTCCCGCCCACCATTAACACAATACCAAACTCCCCTAATGTATGCGCAAACGTCATCACCATGGCTGAAATAATACCCGTCCACGCCAACGGCAACTCAATTTTTAATAACACCTTAATCGGCGATAACCCACAACAAGCGGCTGCTTCTCGAATTTCTCTAGGAATGGATTCAAAAGACGCTTGTATCGGTTGAATCGCAAACGGCAAATTAAAAATAATAGAGGCGATCACCAAGCCTTCAAAACTAAAGACCAAGGATTGTCCGAATAAAGTCTCTAATAAATGCCCGAAAAAAGAACCACCATCCAATAAGACTAATAAATAATAGCCTAAAACCGTCGGCGGTAAAATCAATGGAATGGCGAATAAAGCTTGTAATAAACTTTTTCCATAAAAGTGATGATACGCTAAAAAACGCCCAATGATTAACCCCATTGGTAACAAAAAAGCCACGGTAATCGCACTTAATTTAAGTGACAACGATAACGCATTCCAATCCATCGTAATTACGGGGGATAAAAACCATTTTTTTCAAAAATAGCCCGTGCTTTTGCCTGTTGTAAATAATGATAAAACGCTTTTGCAGTTTCATCGGCGGATTTTAATAACACCATACGTGCAATTAAAGGCGGATGTAATCGTTGAGGTAATAAAATATAGCTACCCATCTGAGGCTTCATTTTAAGCGCCAAAGAATAGGCAAAAATACCCGCCTGTACCGCATGACGACTGCTAAATTGCGCCGCTTGAGCGACATTTTCGCCCAATACCAATTTTTTTTGCAGACCTTGCCATAAATTCAATGTTTGTAACACCTGCTTTGCCGCTATACCATAAGGGGCATGATCAGGGTTTGCAATGGCAAAGCGCTTTAAACGCCTATCATCTAATGCCTGTCTCACATCGGTTAATTGCGAATCTTTTTTAATCGGGGATTTTTTTGAAGTGAATAAAACCAAACGCCCACGCGCGTATTCAATACCTTTATCAGTCGTTAAACCCAGCGCATGTAATTTTAAAACCGAGGTTTCATCGGCAGAGAGAAATAATTCAAACGGACTGTTATATTGAATTTGTCGCATTAAATTTCCCGACGAACTAAAGCTAAATTTAACGGTTAAATGATGATCTTGGGTAAATTGCTGACTAATTTCCTCTAAGGCAAATTTAACACTGGAGGCGGCGGCAATCACGGGGATATTTTTTGCATAAACACTGACACTATTAAAAAACAGCGCCATAATCCATACATATTTTAACGTTTGGATTTGCATAGAGCCACTATTAATGACGAGTAATTTTATCTAAATACCCCATGATAAACGCTGAAATCACCATTGCTAAATGAATAACAACGTACCAAAGTAATTTATCATTGGGGATAGTTTCTATATTCATGAAAATTTTTAATAAATGAATGGATGAAATAGCCACGACCGAAGCCGCCACTTTCATTTTTAAAGAACCGTAATCATGCTTTCCTAGCCAATCCAATTTTTCAGCGTCATCACCAATGTCCATTTGAGAAACAAAATTTTCATAGCCACTGAACATGACAATCACTAACATGCCACCGACTAAAACCAAATCAATCAACGACAATATTTTTAAAATTAATTCGCCTTCAGAAATGGATAAAACATGGGGCAAAAAGTGATACAACTCTTGAAAAAATTTAACCGCCAATGCCATTAAAGTTAAACTTAAGCCCATATAGATAGGTGCGAGTATCCATCGGCTGTTGTACATTAAACGTTCCGAGGTATGCTCAATTTTAGTTTTTAAATCCATAAAATTTACAGATGCCTAGAAACTAACATTTTTTTAATTTCCGAAATCGCCTTCGCAGGATTTAAGCCCTTAGGGCAGGTGTCCGTGCAATTCATAATCGTATGACAGCGATAAAGTTTGAACGGATCTTCTAACTCATCTAAGCGCTCACCCGTTTTTTCATCACGACTGTCCACCAGCCATCGGTAGGCTTGTAATAAACTCGCAGGGCCTAAATAACGCTCACTATTCCACCAATAACTGGGACAACTGGTTGAACAGCAGGCGCATAAAACACACTCATACAAGCCATCCAGTTTTTTACGCTCTTCCTTCGATTGCAAGCGCTCATGATCGGCAGGCGCAGGTGTTTGGGTTTCTATCCACGGTTTTACGGACGCATATTGCGCGTAAAAATGGGTCATATCCGCGACAAGATCTTTAACAACCTCTAAATGCGGCAAGGGAAAAATTTTAATCGTGCCTTTATAATCATCAATCGCTTTGGTACAGACTAAGGTATTTTTACCATTCACATTCATCGCACAAGAACCACAAACACCCTCTCGACACGAACGGCGAAAGGTAAGTCCTGAATCAATTTCATTTTTGATTTTTAAAATTGCATCCAATACCATAGGGCCACAGTGATCTAAATCAATATGATAACTATCAATCCGTGGGTTTTCGTCGGTATCAGGATCCCAGCGATAGACTTCAATCCGTTTAAGACGTTCGGCATCTTCGGCGGCTGGAAAGTCAATGCCTTGAATTAATTTAGAATTTTTAGGTAACGCGAATTCAACCATTAGTAAACCCTCTTTTTAGGTGGGATGGACTCAACATCATCGGTGAGTGTGTGCATATGAACAGGGCGATAATCAATACTCACATCATCGCCTTCCAGCCACGCTAAAGTATGTGTCAGCCAATTAGTATCATCACGCTCTGGATAATCATCCCGTGCATGACCACCACGGCTTTCGGTACGATTTTCAGCGCTAGCAATAGTAACCGTAGCTTGCGCTAACAAGTTGTCCAGTTCCAAAGTCTCAACAAGATCCGTATTCCAAATTAATGAGGTATCACTGACATGAACTTCCTCAAATAATGCGCGAACGCCTTTTAATTCGGTGATACCGTGGTTTAAAATTTCACTGGTTCGAAAGACGGAAGCATGCGTTTGCATGGTGTTTTGCATCGCTAAACGAATATCGGCCGTTTTTTGAGTCCCTTTCGCATAACGAAGTTTATCAAAACGATCCAGCGCAGGTTGATAGCTTGCCTTATCTAAGGGTAAATGGGGAGTTCTGGGTTTGATTAATTCGGCACAGCGAATCGCCGCCGCCCGTCCAAATACCACTAAATCCAATAAAGAATTCGAGCCTAAACGATTCGCGCCATGAACGGACACACACGCCGCTTCGCCAATCGCCATTAGCCCTTGCACCACGGTTTCAGGATTACCATCTTCATTTAAGGTGACGACTTCGGCTTTATAATTAGTCGGAATACCGCCCATGTTGTAATGAACCGTGGGCAAAATTGGAATGGGTTCTTTGGTGACATCAATTCCTGCAAAAATACGCGCAGTTTCTGTAATTCCTGGTAAGCGTTCTTTAATAATCTCAGGGTCTAAATGTTCGATGTGCAATAAGGCATGATCTTTATGTTCGCCAACCCCTCGTCCTTCTTGAATTTCTAGGGTAAT
>JAGLEW010000002.1 GCA_023144875.1 Methylococcales bacterium | reverse complement strand
CCGACATCCCACCACGTTGCAGGGCGATTTAAAACTCGGTTTAAATAAAGTAAGGACGCTTTACGTTGTTTGGGGGCAAATAATAAAAAATAGGCGCTGATGGGATAGAGTAAACTGCGAGTAAAAGGGCGACCTAAATGCAAGGCGATCCAAAAAATAAGCCGTAATGTGAAAGGCGTGCTGCGTTCTTTATAAGATTGCCATTGAGATTTCATGAGGTCATTTTCGCAATAAAAAACCCTTGAATAATTTTTTTATGATTCGAGAGTCCCGTGAATTTAAATTTATGTGCCTCAAGCGCGGTTAAATCAAAGGTGAAAATTTCTTCAGGTCGTAATGGATGCGTAAATTTTGCGGTGACGACTGTTTTAATGCGCTGATGCGGATAGCATTGTTGAAAATGGCTTTGTAAATAATCTAAAATAACGACCCCTGGAACGATAGGGTTATTGGGAAAATGTCCCACAAGACACGGATGATTTTTCATGATTTTATAAGATTGATTGGGGTTAAGCATCTGTTCGCTCGTGTATGAGGCGGTTTAATTCCGACTGAATCAGCTTGCCCGTGTCATTGCGAGGTAGTTTATCAATATAATAGAGTGAGCGAGGTAAAAAAACCGCGTCAATTGAGTGTTTTAAGTCCACTAATATATGTTTTTTTAACGCATTTGAGACCACAAATGCACCGAGTCGCTCATTTTTTAATTTAAAAAAAACGCCATCTTCAATGTTGGGTAGTTGGGTCAGTAATTGATTGAGTTCGGTTAGTGATGCTCTTTTTCCTGCGATTTTTATCAGATCATCAGAGCGCCCCAGATGCTCAAAATAGCCTTTTTGATTGATGGAAAAATAGTCATCTAATGGAACAGGTTTAAAAATATGACCCCCTTTCACAAAAAAATGCGAGTGTTGTTGGTAGAGTTCAATATCTTGATAAAGCGTCCACTTTTTAGTGATAGCCGTACGTCGTGAGGCAAATGAAGAGGTTTCAGTACTGCCATAAATTTCAAATAAAGGGGCGTTAAAATAACGTTCTATTTCAGTGGCTAAAGATAAAGAAAGCGGTGCAGTTGAGGATAATATTTTCTGAACGGGATAGGGCTTACCCTGAAAAGAAAGGCAGGTTTTTAAGTGCCGTGGCGTAGAAACAAGCATTGCCTCAGGGAGTGTTTTTAAGAGTAACTGAATATCTTGAGGATAAAAAGGGTGGCTATTGTGTAAGGTTAATGTCGAAAATAACACCCAAAACAAGCACGATTCCAAGCCGTACATGTGTTGCATGGGAATGGTTGAAACCAGCGTGAGCGTACTTTTTTGAAGGTTAAATTGTTGTAATGCTAACAGCGCGGCTTGTTGGAGTTCACGCCATGTTTTAGGTTGCGCTTTCGGTGTGCCTGTTGACCCTGATGTGAATAAGATAGAAATAATTTGAAAAGGGTTGATGAGTGGGTAATCGTCATCATCGCCTTCAAAATCCGCCCAATCAATGATTATCGTGGGCGACTTTATGGTTTTATCATCACTCAAACAATAGCTATCTGGATAATGCGTTAAAAGTTGGTTTAAGGTGCCTGTGGTTTTATTGGGGGGTAATAAGGTAATTTGACCTTTAAAAACGGCGGCTAAGTAGCTAACAATAAAAAAATAACGTTGCTGGCAGAGGTTAATCACATATTTTTTAGAGGGTAACTTTTTACTCAGGGTTAATGCGTCACTTAATAAGGTTGCACGCGTAATGACTCGCCCCTGTTGGGTGATACAAAAAGGTCGGTGAAGGTTTGCTTTCAGTAGCTGTGGCAATGAAATAAATGGGGTTGAATTGGGGTGCAAGGGGAATAAGATATAAGGTTTAAAGGCGTAAAATTGTAGTCGTTAATTTACCTTTGTTTCAAGTGTTAGACCGCATTTTTATGAATTTAATGGAGAAAAATAAAAATGTTCGGTGGAACTTCGATAAAATACAGCTTTCAAATGGTGTTGTGCATAGAAAGTTTGATTTTATCAAGGCACGGCGTTTTTTCACACCTTAAAATGTAGACTCATGGATTTAAAATTTCTTGATTTTGAACAACCTATCGCTGAATTAGAAGCAAAAATAGATGAATTACGTCGTGTAGAGCGTGACAATGATCTTAATATTTCGGATGCCCTTAAAGAATTAGAAAATAAAAGCTTAGCGTTAACCGAATCTATTTTTGCAGATTTATCAGATTGGCAAATTTCACAACTATCAAGGCATCCTAGTCGTCCTTATACCTTAGATTATATTCAGCATATGTTTACCGATTTTTGTGAGCTTCATGGTGATCGAACCTATGCGGATGATCCTGCGATTGTGTGTGGTATTGCGCGACTAGAAGGGCAGTCGGTGATGATTATTGGTCATCAGAAGGGGCGTGATACCAAAGAAAAAATTCATCGAAATTTTGGAATGCCACGCCCTGAGGGCTATCGTAAAGCATTACGAGTGATGAAATTAGCGGAACGTTTTAAGCTGCCTATTTTGTGTTTTATTGATACGCCTGGCGCTTATCCTGGTATTGGTGCGGAAGAACGTGGACAAAGTGAAGCGATTGCCCGAAATTTATTTGAAATGTCGACCTTAACTGTTCCTATTATTTGTACGGTGATCGGTGAAGGCGGGTCGGGCGGCGCTTTAGCCATTGGAGTCGGCGATCGTTTGATTATGTTGGAATACAGTACCTATTCTGTGATTTCACCTGAAGGTTGTGCCACTATTTTATGGAAAAGTGCGGATAAAGCCAAATTAGCGGCGGAAGCGATGGGGATTACCTCCGATAGAGTCCGAGAGCAGGGTTTTTTAGATGAAGTGGTTCGAGAGCCTTTAGGCGGGGGTCATCGAGACTTTCAAAAAATAGCGTTAAATTTGCGTGAAAGTATTATTCGACATTTAGATGTGCTTAAAGAACAAGAAATTGACACATTATTAGATAATCGTTACCAACGGATGATGCAATTTGGTGTTTTTACCGAAGATGTTGCAAAATAAATGGGCATAAAATTTTATTGAGGCTATGTTATTTATGAGTAGGTTACTTTCACTTTTAAATCCTTATATTTAAATGTCTATAAAGATTGATTCTTCTGATGGCGGCATTATTCGCCAAATGATTCCTTTTTCAACCATGTCAAATCATATTTTTAAAGTGATTTGCCGCAAAATTATGATTGATATGGCTGAAGATGGCGCCTGCCTTTTTCAGCGTGGTGATAATCATAATGAGTTAATTTATTTACTCGAAGGTTCCATTTCTTTAGAGGCAGGTGAATTAAAACTTGAAATGATTACGGCAGGTTCTGAGTCGGCAAAATTTGCGATAGCCCATCAATTACCCCGAAAAATTGATGCTTTTGCCCAAGGGGATGTGCGTTTTTTACGGTTAGATGCGATGTTTGTTCATTCAATCGACGTAAAAGATACCGAAAAAAAAGCGCACTACGAAATACAAAAAGCAAAAAAAGCCGACAGTGAAGATTGTAAGTCAACCTTGTTTATGATTCCTGTTATTCGGTCTTTATCACCGATGAATTTACGAAAAATTTCGGAAGTATTGGAAGAGATTAACGTAGAAAAAGAAGAGGTTGTTATTGATCAAGGGGGAATAGGGCAGTATTTTTATCTGATAAAAAAAGGTGAATGCTTGGTTTCCTATAAACCTTCAGAGCATGCAAAAACGATCAAAATAGAAAAGCTGGATGTCTGGAGTACCTTTGGTGATATGGCGATGATTTTAGGAGAGCCTTATGCTGAAACGGTCACGGCGTTATTTAATATGCAATTATTACGCATCCGAAAAGATAAATTTTTAAAATTGATTAAAGACCCATCCCTTACTTTTATTGATTTTATTGAGCTGGAGTTATGGCAAGATAAAGGGGCGGTGTTGTTGGATGTTCGTCCTGCTGATGAATATGATGAATTACATTTACCAACTGCACTCAATGTGCCTTTATTTAGTTTGGCGATACATTTACGATTATTGGCTAAAAATCAGCATTATATTATTGTGTGTGAAGATGGTAAAGCCAGTGAAGCGGCGGCTTTTTTGATGAAAAAATATGGTTTTGATGTAAAAATTATCCGAAATGGCTTAAATTATGTGCCAAGAGGGGTTTTACTCGGTGAAAACCAGACCGTAAGTAATGATGATCCGCTTGAACGTTCGTTTGTGGAAGGTTTACGGCAAATTAATCCAGATACATTGTTGGACTCAGATGATATTAATGATGTGTTACGAGATGACAATAGAACCTTAAAGCAGGATTTGACACACCTTAAAACCCAGTTTATCACCATTGAAAATGAAAAAAGGGAACTGGAACGAAGTTTAGACAGTCTATCAAAGCGTATAAGGCGTTCAGGGGGCTAAACAGGTGAGGGTGGAAATTTGCGAAACCACACCCTTTAGGCTATGGTTTTGCAATATTTAAACGCAGATTTAGCCGTTACTATTTTATTTTGGCTTCTTTGTACATAACGTGTTTACGTACGACAGGGTCATACTTTTTTATTTCCATTTTTTCAGGCATGGTGCGTTTATTTTTAGTGGTGGTATAAAAATGGCCTGTTTTTGCAGATGAAACTAATTTTATTTTATCGCGCATGATTTAACTCCTTAGATTTTTTCGCCGCGTTTGCGGAGATCAATTAAAACGGTATCAATGCCTTTTTTATCAATGATACGCATTCCTTTGGCTGAAATTTTTAAACGTATCCAACGGTTTTCACTTTCAACCCAAAATTTATGTTGATGCAAATTTGGGTTAAAACGACGTTTTGTTTTATTGTGTGCATGTGATACGTTATTACCGGTGACAGGACGTTTTCCTGTAACTTGACATATTCTGGACATGAGGACCTCTTTTATGGATGTGCCGTGATTCAAAAGTTAGCCGCCCTTTATACCAAAAAATCTTTTTTAGGTAAACTATAAAGCTAAAATAGTTTAAAAAAGGGAACAATGAGCGTTCTATTTTTCAATGCTATGGGTTTTGCATGACACTAAAATTCGGAATGGTGATGGATCGCATCGACCGCATTAATATAAACAAAGACACCAGTTTTGCTATGTTATTAGCCGCGCAAAAACGAGGCTGGACATTGTATTACATGGAATTAAACGATTTGTTTTTACGAAATGGACGGGCGTTTGCCAGAGTACAATTGATAACCGTTCAGCGAGCTCGCGTATTCTATCAAGTGATTGAAGAAAAAACGCTTCCATTGGCAGACCTTGATGTCATCATTATGCGTAAAGATCCCCCCTTTAATCAAGAATATATTTACGCCACTTATTTATTAGAACAGGCCGAGCGAGAGGGCTGTTATGTGGTGAATAAGCCACAGTCTTTACGTGATGCGAATGAAAAATTATTCACGGCATGGTTCCCTCAATGTTGTACTGACACCCTTGTCACTCGAAATCATGCCCGCCTTAACGATTTTTTAGTCGAACATCAGCAAATTATTTTAAAACCGTTGGATGGCATGGGCGGCGCTTCTATTTTTCATTTGAAAATGGGTGATCCTAATCTGGCGGTTATTTTAGAAACCATGACGGCACATGAAAATTGTTATGTGATGGCTCAAAAATATTTACCTGAAATTAAAGCAGGGGATAAGCGTATTTTATTGATTAATGGTGAGCCTGTGCCTTATGCGCTGGCACGAATTCCTGCGATAGGGGAAACCCGAGGAAATTTAGCCGCAGGTGGTCGTGCAAAAGCGCAACCACTATCACCACGAGATTTATGGATTACTCAACAGGTGGGAGAAACTTTGAAACAAAAAGGGTTGGTTTTTGTTGGCTTAGATGTGATCGGTGATTTTGTGACCGAAATTAATGTGACGAGTCCGACGTGCGTGCAAGAATTAGATAGGGCTTACGATTTAGATATTGCAGGTCAATTAATGGATCATATCGAACAAACCTTATCGTCTTAAAACGAATGACTGAGCCGTTTGCTAATCCTTTTTTAGTGGAAGCCGTGCCTCCGACTCAAAGAGACTCAATTATACTTTGGATTTTTGTCGCCACCTTATTTCATGCTTTGCTATTACTTGGGGTTAATTTTGTTAGCCCAGAGCCTGAAAAAATCACCAAAGCGATTGAAATTACCGTGGTGAATTCGGCGGTACGAAAAGCCCCTAAAGATGCCCATTATTTGGCACAGGAAAACCAAATTGGTGCAGGGCTTAAAAAAGAAAAACCAAAACCCAATCAACAACAAATCCCTGAAATTGGCGCGAAAGAGCCTGTGGTAGGTGATGTCATTCAACCCCCTTTATTGGAAAAAACAACGCCTGCTTCTCAACGAATTATTACCAAACCACTTGAGGCTCAAACGGCCGCGGCGACTCCGAAAAAAATATCTGAAAAAGCGATTACTGAACAAACAGAATTAAATGTTAAAAGGCTGGAAAAAAAGATAGCCCGCTTAGGGGAGCGTATTAACTATTACCGACAAAGCGCTGAAAAAACTGAAATTAAATTTGTTAACTCTATTAGTGCTCATAAATATGTTGCCGCCGAATATGTCCGTGAATGGGGACGAGGTGTTGAGCGCATGGGTAATCTAAACTACCCCGAGGTAGCGGCGGAAGAAGAGGTAGCTCAAGAATTATTGATGGATGTGGGTATTCGAACTGATGGTTCTATTTATAACATTCGCATTGTAGAATCTTCTGGAAATGAAGCATTAGACGAGGCGGCAAAACAAATTGTTGAAATGAGTGCGCCTTTTGCGCCTTTGCCTGTAAAAATTGCCAACCAATTAGATGTATTGGTTATTCGACGTGTGTGGCATTTTACCGATGATTCTCGCTTATTATTTTAAACAACCTTTTTTTTGATGACTGACTTTTTAAATCACCAATTTTTGATTGCCATGCCCGACTTAAAAGAGAAAGATTTTTTTCGGACGGTGATTTATATGTGCCAACATAATAATGAGGGGGCGTTAGGTGTGGTGCTTAACCGTTTAGCGCCGTTAAAATTGGCGGATATTTTTGAGCAGATAGGTATTGACGATGCTTCTGAAAAAAGTCAAATGAGGCCTGTTTATTTTGGAGGACCTGTGCAAGCAGAACGAGGCTTTATTCTTCATGATAGCAGCTCTCAAACATGGGATTCTTCAATTTCGGTATCAGAAACGGTTTCATTAACCAGTTCGCGTGATATTTTGGAAGCCATTGCAAGGGATGAAGGGCCAGAAAAATATTTAATTACTTTGGGGTATTCAGGGTGGGCGAAAGGACAGTTGGAGCAAGAGATGCTAAATAACACATGGTTGAATGTCGATTATGACAGTGCTATTTTATACGAAACGCCTGTGAGTCAGCGCTGGAAAAAAGCGGCCAATTTGATTGGCGTGAATATTCATTATTTAACCTCACTGGTTGGTCATGGCTAAACAAGATCCCTTAGCGCAACGTTTAAATAATGATACCTACTTAGGTTTTGATTTTGGACATAAAAAAATTGGAGTGGCGGTTGGTCAGGCAATGACGAGGACAGCCAGTCCGTTGCAAACGATTAAATCAATTCAACAAGCCCCTAATTGGGAAATTATCACCCAGCTTGTCAATCAATGGACACCCACAGGTTTTGTCGTGGGAATTTCCACACAAGAAGATGGTTCGGATAATATTGTTACGCCCAGAATGCGTAAATTTTGTCGGCAATTAGAAGGGCGTTATGGGCGGTCGGTTTATCAACATGATGAGCGCTTATCGACTTTTGAAGCCAAACAATTGTTATTCGATGAGCTTAATTTAAGTGCGACCAAGCTTTGGGAAGTTCAAGATCAGCTTGCCGCTCAGTTGATTTTGCAAAGTTGGCTTTCAGAGCATCTGCATAAAATATGATAAGCTTTCTCGCTATTTTTTATATAACCCCCCTCCTAAATGAACGCTGAAAACTTTGACTTACCACGGTTATTAAATCAACTGGAAATAAAGCTTGTTACTTTAATGAAGCAAAGACAGTTAATAAACCCCGTTATGATTGGCATCCATAGTGGTGGTGCGTGGATTGCGGAAGAATTACATCAGCGCTTGAAGATCAATGAGCCGTTTGGATTGATGGATATTTCTTTTTATCGGGATGATTTTTCTCAAATAGGCATGCACCCTAAAACAAAACCCAGTTTTATTCCTATGAGTTTAGAAGGACGTGATATTATTCTGATTGATGATGTCTTTTATACAGGACGAACGGCACGGGCGGCATTAAATGAAATTTTTGATTTTGGGCGACCTAATAAAGTGTTGTTTGCGGTATTAATTGAACGTGATGGTCAACAAATTCCACTTAAACCTGATTGTTCAGGGCTTTTCGTTACTGTAGGGAAAGATACATATATTAAATTAGCGGGGCCTAAGCCTTTAAGCATTCAACTTTCCTCTTCTAAAAGACCGTTATAAATGAGTAAGCAAAATTTACAACTGACCCCAGAAGGGCGTTTAAAACATTTTTTAACGATTGAAGGGCTTAATGCTGAAATTTTAACTGAAATTTTAGATACCGCAGAAACCTTTGAAAGTATGCCAAAGGGTGTTAACAAATACCCAGTATTGATGGGGAAAACCGTTGTTAACTTGTTTTTTGAAAACAGTACTCGCACCCGAAGTACCTTTGAATTAGCCGCGACGCGTTTATCGGCGGAAGTTTTGAATATGGACATTGAACGTTCCTCAACCTCAAAAGGGGAAAGTTTATTGGATACGATTAATAATTTGGAAGCGATGAATGTGGATATGTTTGTGGTTCGGCATGATCAAAGTGGCGCGGCACATTTTATAGCACAGCATACCCCCCCTCATATTAGTATTATTAACGCAGGCGATGGACAGCACGCCCATCCAACGCAAGCCATGTTAGATATGTTCACGATTCGCCAACATCATAAAGACTTTAGTACGTTAAAAGTGGCCATTGTTGGGGATGTGTTGCATTCACGGGTGGCACGGTCGCAAATTCAAGCGCTTAATATGTTAGGGGTTAAAGAAATTCGAGTCATTGCGCCAAAAACGTTATTACCTGCTCAAATTGAATCATTAGGGGTGAAGATCTATCTTGATATGACAGAGGGTTTGGATGATATTGATATTATTATGATGTTACGGTTGCAAAAAGAGCGGATGAACTCGGCCTTTTTAGCCTCTGAAAGTGAATATTATAAATGCTTTGGCTTAACCGAAGAGCGGCTGAGTTTAGCCAAAAAAGGAGCGCTAGTGATGCATCCAGGGCCGATTAATCGAGGGCTGGAAATTGCTTCTGCTGTGGCGGATGGAGAACAGTCACTTATTTTACAACAAGTGCATAATGGGATTGCAGTACGTATGGCAATCATGTCAATGATCATTCAACCAAAGTAGGCACACATTGAAACGCATTGAAATTAAATACGGGCGAATTATAGACCCTGCTAATAATATTGATGAAATTGGTTCTTTATATATTGATGATGGCAAAATTGCGGCTATTTTTGATGAACCACACGGGTTTAACGCAGATGAAATTATTGAGGCTAAACATGCCATTGTGTGTGCTGGTTTTATTGACTTAAGTGCGAGACTTCGAGAACCTGGTCAAACACACAAAGCCACTTTTGCCACTGAAATTAAAGCCGCCGCTAGTGCAGGCATTACTTCTTTATGTTTGCCACCTGATACCTTACCTGTGATTGATACCCCTGCGGTGGTGGAATTAATTAAAGATAAAGCAGAAAAACTGCATTACCCACAAGTTTATCCGATTGGTGCATTAACCCAAGGTTTAGGCGGTAAAAAATTAAGTGCCATGTTAGCTTTAAAATCAGCGGGTTGTATTGCGGTGAGTAATGCAAATTCTCCGTTGGAAAATTTAGTGATTTTAAGGCGGGCGATGGAATATGCAGCAGGTCACGATCTAACGTTGTTTTACCGACCCGATGAACCTTCTTTAAGCCAAAAAGGATGTGCGCACGAGGGAATTTTTGCCACCCATTATGGATTGCCTGCTATTCCTGAAGCGGCTGAATCAATTGCGGTTGACCAATGCCTAGAGCTAGCCAAATTAACCGACTGTCGAATCCATTTTAGCCAAATCAGTAGTCGCCGTTCCATTATTAAAATTCAGCAAGCACACAAATATGGATTGGATGTCACAGTGGATGTAGCGATTCACCAGCTATTATTATCAGAACAAGATATTGAACCTTTTAATAGTGCCTATCATGTAATTCCACCGTTTCGAGGTGAAGATGATAAAAAACATTTACAAAAAAGTGTAGCAACAGGCATTATTAATGCTATTTGTTCGGATCATCAGCCCCATGATTTGGATGCAAAATTAGGGGCGTTCTCAGAAACAGAATCGGGCATATCCTCCTTAGAAACTTTATTACCCTTAACTTTAAAATTAGTCGAGACAAGCGTGCTTTCTTTATCAGAGGCAATTGCTTGTTTAACACTAAAGCCTGCTGAAATTTTAGGCATTAAGGCGGGCGCTTTGACGCAGGGAATGTCTGCGGATGTCTGTGTTTTTAACCCTGATAAACGATGGCAGGTGAATGATGAAAATTGGCTAAGTGCAGGTAAAAATACCCCTTATTGGGGACAAACTCTGAAAGGTCGTGTGACTCATACCTTTCAACAAGGTCAACTCATTTATACTTTGGAAAAATAATCATGAAAATAACGTCTTTACTAACGGTTTCGGTCGTGCTTTTAAGTCTTAATGCGTGTTCAAAAGACTACAGTCCCAGTGAAAAAGATACGGGTGAATCCATGTATCAAACCGCGTGTGCTAATTGTCATAAAAAAGATGAAAAAGGATTAATTTTTACTTTTACCAAGGAAAATGCAAATACGGCTTATATTAAAAAAAGAATTGCTGAGGGCAGCATGAAGATGCCTAAATTTCCAAATATTAATGCACAACAAGCCGAAGAGTTAGGGGCATATCTTCTTGAAAATAGCGCCATTAACAATTAATAATGCACCGATAATTTCTGAGAAGGCGGGTATGAATCAGGGAAAACTTTATATTATCTCTGCACCATCAGGTGCTGGGAAAACAAGCTTAATCAAACAATTGCTGACAGAAATGCAGGATCTCAAGGTTTCTATTTCACATACGACACGTATTAAGCGTTCTGAAGAAAAAGAAGGTAAAGATTATTTTTTTGTCAGTCTTGAGCAATTTGAGGTGATGCATTCACAGCAGGCGTTTTTAGAATCGGCTAAAGTTTTTGATTACTACTATGGTACGAGTAAACAAAGCGTGCTGGAAAATTTAGCGCAAGGAACGGATGTTATTTTAGAAATTGAT
Organism: Methylococcales bacterium; assembly: GCA_023144875.1. Taxonomy (GTDB): domain Bacteria; phylum Pseudomonadota; class Gammaproteobacteria; order Methylococcales; family Methylomonadaceae; genus WTBX01. Next base: position 7,238 of record JAGLEW010000002.1, on the reverse strand, counting down.
TGGCAAGGGGCGCAGCAAATTCGAAAAATGTTGCCTGATTGCCAGTCTATTTTTATTCTACCTCCTTCGATTGAGGTATTAAAAACTCGTTTAGAATCGCGTGGGCAAGACAGCGATGTCATTATTCAGCGACGAATGGCGGATGCAGTGATCGAAATTAATCATTATCATGAATTTGATTATCTGATGGTGAATAATATATTTGAAGACGCTGTGTTTGAGTTAAAAAGTATTATTTTAAGCCAGCGGTTACAACAATCACACCAACAAACTAACTTACAATGGTTACTAGCGACTCTCGTATGAGCAAAAAATTATTCGCAAATTTTGAAGCTTTACCTGAAGATGAACAGCTAATTATTCTTGTCCTTGCTGTCAATTTTATGCCTATTGGGCAAGTTAGACTGCAGGGTTTATTAAGGGCATCGCAAAGCTTTCAGCCAGAAAGTATTAAGAAAATAAACCCAAGCTTAAAGGCGAAATTTAAAAAAATAGGACTAGTTACGTTTCCTCCTGGTGGGTGGCAATGTGAACGCTCTATCTCAGAAATATTAATGAAACGAGCGGTAAAAAAGCTCGATTTTTTTAAAAATTTAACCGCCGCTATTCATGTGGGTCATCATTCTTATTTTAAAAACTCTATTTTGGATAGAATTAAAAGCCTTAGACTGCACATTTACCAGAATAATATAGATGGCTTTGCGGAGGGAATGCAGGACTTACAACAAGAATACCCTCGGGAAGTTGATCATACACTAGAGCGTTTATTTTTTAACTCCTTTGATAAAGGATGGTTTTCCTCGTTACATGCAGGCATTCGTTTTTTAGTTTTAAATTATTATCTTCTTAAAAACGGCACTCAGCTTGAAAGTAGTTCTTTTTATGAGCAATTATTTAAACGCTATTTTTCAAACCTTTCAGAGCAACCTGTCTATATTGCACTAAGTTTTATTCAATTTTATTTACATAAAGGTCAGACAGATAGTGCGATGTTAGCGTATTTAATGACAACGACTTCTTCAGCAGAGAGTTTACGTTTATTAGGCACCTATCATTTTTTACAAAACCATTATTCTGAAGCGATTGATGCCTATGAGCAATCATTAGTTTTGCATAAAAAAGTCTTGAAAAAGCGTAATGTTGTTATTTCTGGGCTTGATGGGCAGTTTTATGTGCTAGTTTTATTAAAAATACACACCCCTAAAAGTTTGACGGCACTTAAGAAGCACTTAACGACGGCTTTAAAAATAGAGCACGACCCGTTTAGTTATCAAAATCAACGTTGGATAGAAGGTATTGATATTTATAGGGGAGGAAAAAGCAGTGATGGGTGTCACTATCTATTTAATGCCCCGTACAATCAAAGTAGCGCACCATATGACTGTTTGCTTCAGGCGTTATTATTATATTGGCTCGATGAAACGCAACGGGTGCTCGAATTAAAGCAGAATAAACTACTGAAAAGCTTACGTGAGTTTTGTAAAGTGGCACATGAGAACCATTATGAATGGTTTGCCGCGGTGAGTTCGTTAATATTGATTAAATTAGGGGTTAAAGACAAAGGCTGTCTGCGGCTTGCAAAATATTATCAAAACTCCCCTTTTGCGGAAACATTGGATTTTTTACCACGGGTTGAACAATGGGAGCGTGCTTTAATGGCGTTAACTCAGTTGAGTGCGCTGACAAAATCGAATGATGACAGTTACATGCAGATGCGTATGATATGGCAATTATCATTAGAGAATGATGAGATTAATTTAATCCCGCGTGAACAAAAAATAAGTAAAACGGGGCGTTGGACAAAAGGACGACCTGTCGCTTTGCATCGTTTAATGGATGATTTAAGTACCTTTAGTTATTTAAGTGATCAAGACTTGCGTATTTGCAAACAAATCTCCACCTGTCAAGAAGACTATTATTATGGCTATCAAAGTAAAGAAAATTACTATTTAGGGGGCAATGGCTTAGTTGAAGCGGTAGGGCATCCCTCTGTTTATTGGGTAACGGATGAAAAAATGTCAGCGCCCATTGATGTTACGAAAGCGGAACCTCAATTACTCGTAAAAAAGCAGGGGGAAAATTTACATATATCATTAGTGCCTAAAATTGAAACGGAAGTCGGTACGTTGATTGAACGTTCTGCTACGGGTGTTTTGGTCTATGATATTAATGAGCAACATGTGGAAGTGGCGCATATTTTAACGGCTGATGGCTTAACCGTTCCTAATAGTGCGCGCCAGACTGTGATTGATTCGATTGCTTCCATCGCATCGACGTTAATCGTTCAATCTGATATTGGTGGTGAATCGGTTCATTCAGAAATTGTTGAGGTCGATAGTCGTTTACATATTCATTTGCAACCTATAAAGGATGGCTTATTAATTGATGTATTTATCCAGCCTTTTATGGATGGAGGGCCTGTTTATAAGCCTGCTGAAGGTGGAAATAATGTCTTGGCTGAAATTGAAGGCAAGCAATTGCAAACGTGTCGAAATTTTAGCGTAGAAAAAAAATATCTTAAAAACTTAAAAACCCAATGCCCTGAACTGTATAAAACAAAAGTTCCAAAATGGCAAATGGATGATCCTGAAATGGCTTTGGAAGCTTTATTACAATTACAGGCGCTGGATGATTTTGTGGTACTGGAATGGCCAAAAGGGAAAAAGATTAGGTTAAATAAAGAAATTGAATTATCGGAAGTTCGGTTTTCAATTCGAAAAGAGAAAAATTGGTTTGCGGTGGAAGGTGATGATATTGCATTGGATGATAATAATGTCTTAAAAATGCAAAAACTATTTCAGCTTATCAATGGTGCGAGAGGTCGGTTTTTAAAGCTAAAAGATGGGCAATTTCTCACATTAACCAAAGAATTACGCCAACGTTTGGAAGATTTTTCAGGTTTAGGAGAAGCGCATGGGGATAAACTGCATTTTCATCCTTTAGCCACCCCTATTTTAGATGAAATGACAAAAGGAATGACGTTTGATACGACCAAAGCATGGAAAGACCAGCTAAAAAACTTATCAGAAATGTCGAATTTGGTTGCAGAGGTTCCTTCGGCTTTGCAGGGTACCTTGCGTGATTACCAGTTAGAGGGTTATCAGTGGATGTGTCGGCTTGCGCATTGGGGGGCGGGTGCTTGTTTGGCGGATGATATGGGGTTAGGGAAGACCATACAAGCGTTGGCATTGATTCTAGCACGGGCTAAAGAAGGGGCTACGCTTATTTTAGCACCTACTTCGGTGTGTATTAACTGGTTAGAAGAAGCAGAGCGTTTTACACCAACTTTAAAGGTACAGCATTTTGGAAATGGTGAACGTCAAAAAATGCTTGATGAGGCGGGGGCGTTTGATTTAATTGTCTGCAGTTATGGTTTATTGCAATCAGAAGGCGAGTCTTTATCACGCAAACATTGGCGGACGGTGGTGGCGGATGAAGCACAAGCGATTAAAAATATGCAAACCAAACGTTCAAAAGCGGCAATGGCATTACAAGCGGATTTTAAATTAATTACCACAGGCACTCCGATTGAAAATCATTTAGGCGAATTATGGAATTTATTTAATTTTATTAACCCAGGTTTGTTTGGGTCTTTGAAAAAATTTAATGAAAAATATGCGGTAGCCATTGAAAATAATCATGATTACGCAACACAACAGCGATTAAAAAAATTATTACGACCTTTTATTTTACGGCGTTTAAAAAAGGATGTTTTAAAGGAACTGCCGCCTAAAATAGAAATCACTTTGCATGTTGAACAAAGTGCTGAAGAAAAAGCGATGTATGAGGCGTTGAGACGTACGGCAGTACAAACAATGGAACGATTGAAAGCGCAAGAAAGCCCTCAAGGACAGCAACATTTACAAGTATTGGCGGAAATTATGAAATTACGTCGAGCGTGTTGCAATCCATCGTTAGTGCTTGAAGATAGTACGATTGCCAGTACGAAATTGGCGGCGTTTGAAGAACTGGTTGATGAACTGATCGGTGGTGGGCATAAGGTTCTGGTTTTTAGTCAGTTTATTGGTCATTTAGCCATTATTAGACGTAAATTGGATGAAAAAGGCGTGATTTATCAATATTTAGATGGCGCAACATCAATTGCAAAACGTAAAAAAGCGGTGAATGCTTTTCAAGCAGGCGAGGGTGATCTCTTTTTAATTAGCTTAAAGGCGGGTGGTTCAGGATTAAACTTAACTGCGGCTGACTATGTGATTCACATGGACCCTTGGTGGAACCCTGCGGTAGAAGATCAAGCATCCGACCGTGCGCATCGAATGGGACAAACGCGCCCTGTCACTATTTATCGGCTGGTTACAAAAGATACTATTGAAGAAAAAATTGTTGACTTACATAAACATAAACGTGATTTAGCAAATAATTTACTCGAAGGTGGCGATGTCAGCGGCAAAATGTCGGTCGAAGAAATAGTCGATTTGATTCATGATATTCATGATTAAAAAGAGTTATTAGCTATAATTACTGAAGATATTTTTTAAGCAATTGTATTCTCTGAAGAAAAGAAGGTTTTCAGTCGATATTTTATTAAAACTATGATGACTTAGGTTTAGCGCGTATGATAAAAACTGATGAAAAAGTGATTGACTATGAGCAACCACAAATACCGGTTGTTTTAGATAAATGCGATATTGATCATTCAGAACCTGTCATTTACGACCTCGAAACTCATCTTAATGACGCGGATTTACTCAAAAAGAAATTAAAAAAACTTAAAAAAGAGAAAAAAGCGCGTAAAAAAAAAGCAAAAGAAAAAGCAAAAGCGAAACAGGTTGAACGTGGAAGTATTCGAGGGGTTGAAACTTTGTTAAGAAATTCTTCGCGGGCGCAATTATCACTTACCGCTCTAGCCGATAATAAAGCCAATATGATGATTTCAATTAATGGGGTTATTTTATCGGTTATTATCGCTAGTGGCGGCTGGTTATTAAGTTCTAACCCCTATTTATTATTGCCTGTCGGGGTGTTATTGTTAACCAGTTTTATCACCATGTTTTTGGCAATTCGTGCGGCACGCCCTACTGTTAGTAATACAAAAAATCTTACAAAATCGGATTTTATTAACAAAAAAGCCAATATTTTATTTTTTGGGCATTTTATTTCCTTATCAAAATCCGACTACTTAAGCGTTATGAATACGATTGTTGATGATCGAACGTTGACGTATGAGCAGACCGCTTTACACTCCTATGGCTTAGGGTTAGTTTTAGAAAAAAAATTTAAATTATTGCAAACGGCGTATAGTATTTTTATAACAGGGGTAGCGACGACGATTATTTTATTTTTTATTGTCTATTTTGTGTTACATATGACTTCTGTAAAAGTCGTTGGACAACAAGAGGAAACAATGTTGACAGAATTTAAGTCTTTAGATACCGTGATGGAATCTTCAGGGGTGCAGCAATTACTTGATGGTCGTTTTTTAACCGTCAGTGACGAACTAGACCACCCTTTTTATCTTTTAACCTTGGATTCTCAAGGCATTTTTAATGCAAAGCCGTTTTATCCTCAAGAACAATTTTTAAAAGGCAGTGCGGAAAAGGATTTTAGAAAACTCGATGATTTAGAAGGCATAGATCAAGACAACCGTGGTTATATTTATGCAACGACCTCACACTCTTTATCCAATAAAGGGGAACGAAAAAAAAATCGTGAAAAATTAGTTCGTTTCAAATTAGAGGGTGAAAAAATTGTTACGCCTATTGTTATTAACAGCCTCAAAGAAGCGATTGTAAAAGCACATCCTTGGTTTGAAAAGGCGGTTAAGGAGAAAAATGGTAAATCTATTAAGGGATTTAATATTGAGGGGCTTAGTTTAAATCCAACACAGGATGCTCTTTTTTTAGGGTTACGCGCACCGTTAAAAGATAATAAAGCTATTGTTTTAAGACTTGAAAACATAGATTCACTCTTTAATGAAGGTGCTTCTCCTGAAATATCTTCTCAAATACATTACTTAGATTTAAAAGGGGAGGCTATACGAAGCCTTCAATATATTCCAAAATTAAACGGCTATTTTATCATCAGTGGGCCTGTTGGTAAAAGTGAAGGTATTGAGTTTAATTTATGGCTTTGGAAGCCTGAAAAAATGACCACACAACGAGTAACTGTCAATGGCTTAAAAGGATTTGAGGAAGCCGAAGGGATTACGCCGATTCAATGGAATGGCAAAGCGCACTTATTGATTATGACAGATGGCACGTTAACAGGGCAAGAATACAGTCGTTATCTTATTTTAGATTATGAGCAACTGCAAATAGCTGCGCCCTAGGAACACGAAATAATTATTAAGGAAAGAACGATGTTTATAGAGCAACTTGATGTTGTTGATCTCATTCTTGAAGGTACAAAAGCCCTGTTAGGGTGCAGTGTAGTGTTTATTTTATGGCGCTCAGGAAAAAAATATCCTGAATTATCGGGGGGTAGCTGGAATATTATTTTATTGGGTTTTTTATGTATTGCGATTGGTTTAATTTTAGATTTTTCAGATGAAATTATTAACTATAATGTCAATGAAACAATTGGTTTTATTGAAAAATTGATTGAAGAAGGTGTTTTAATGTTGGGGTTTATTATGGTGACCTTTGGTTTTGATAAATGGTCGATGTTTGTGGGACGATTTTTAGGCATTAAACAGTCATAAGTGCTCAAGGTAAAAAGATGAAGACAGAAAAAATATTACGATGGGGAATTTTAGGCGCGGCGCGGATTAATCAACAATTAATGCCTGCGATTGTCAGCGCTAATAAAAGCCAATTAGTCGCAATTGCCAGTCAGCGCTCAGAAGCGGCGGAAAAAACATTAGCAAACTATGCGCCTGATCATCAAGAAGACGTGCGTATTTATTCACAGCGTGAGGATTTATTAAACGATCCAACGATTGACGCGGTGTATATCCCGTTGGAAAATAAAGCCCATGCAGAGTGGACATTAAAAGCCATTAACGCAGGGAAACATGTTTTATGTGAAAAGCCGATGGCATTATCTGTCGATGATATAGAAAAAATTGAAGCGGCCGCCATAAAACACAATGTGTGGGTAATGGAAGGTTTTATGTATCAATTTCACCCACAGCATGCGCGTATTCAAGGCTTAATTGATTCAGGGATCATCGGTGATATTCGCTCGGTTCGATCTTGTTTTTCGTTTATGATGCAACCTGCAAGAAAATATCGTTTAGCTGAAACCATTGCAAATGGGGGCGGCGCTATGTGGGATAT
>JAGLEW010000199.1 GCA_023144875.1 Methylococcales bacterium | reverse complement strand
AAAACCCGAATGCCCATGCGGAAAAAATTTCGTTAGCGTTACCGCGTGCCATTAAAGAAAGTGACCCATTATTATTGCGTGAAGCGCTTGATGAAGCATTGCAAGAAACAGTCGAAGCCTGTTTGATTGAATCGGTACATAAAGAACCTGCTTTATACGTGGATGCGTTGTACCCTGTGATTTTACCGATGATTAAAAAATCAATTTCGGAGTCATTTAAAGACGTTATGCAGTCGCTTAATTTAGCGATTGAGGAAGGCTTATCAATTAATCGTTTTTCATGGCACTATCAAGCGTGGCGAGCGGGCATTCCTTATCGAGAAATGGTGTTGCGAAATACGTTGGCCTATCGGGTTGAGCAAGCATTTTTAATTGATCGGGAAACAGGGTTGTTATTACGTCATGTTTCGATTGATGGGATTGATGAATTACGGGATAGTGATGCAATATCGGCCATGTTAACGGCGATTCAAGATTTTACCCAAGATTCGTTTTCGGCCAATGAGAATGATCAGTTGAATACCGTAGAGGTTGGGGATTATACGGTGTTTTTGAATCGAGGAACCTATGCCATGTTAGCTTGTGTGATTCAAGGTATTCCTCCTTATCAATTACGGGCGCAATTTGATGGTATTTTAGGTGATATTCATCAGCACCATACTGACTTATTGAAAAACTTTGAAGGTGATAGCGCGCCTTTAGCAGTTATTGATGTTGAACTGACTCAATGTTTATTATCTGAGCGTAAAAATATCACAGAAAAAACGGCTTCTGTTTCAGGCGCTTATATTTTTATTCCATTATTTCTGATTTTATTATTAGTGGGTTATTGGGCGTACGATCAATGGAAATTTGAACAGCGCCGCCTTGATTATTTGTCTTTATTACAGCAATACGAGGGCGTAGTGGTGACTGATAATACGATGAAAGGTGATAAATTAATGATTAAAGGGCTTTATGACCCGTTGATTGTAAACCCTAGTGAGATATTAAAACGTTCTCGTTTACACACGGATGAAGTGGTAACCGATTGGCAACCTTATCACTCGTTAAGCCCTGCTATTGTTATATTGCGATTACGAAAAGTATTGCAAATCCCATCTCATGCTCAGGTTGATCTGAATGGTACCACCTTGACGTTTTCTGGGGTTGCGAAAAAAAGTTGGATTAAAAAAATAATGCAGATTACACCCGTTTTAACGGGGATTACCCACGTTAACATTGATAAACTGAAAAATTACGACCAGTCTATTACGCAACACCTTCAGCCGCCTACAACAACAAATTTTAGCTATGAGGATGGTCGGCTACAATTAAATGGGGTTGCACCACTGAGATGGCATCAGCAAGCAACGAAAAAAATAGCGGCATTAAAATTTGTGAATCAGGTTCAATGGAGTACACTTGAAATCACTGAAGCCATAAAGTTACAGCAGTTAAAAGAACGTGTTGAAAAACAGGCGATTTATTTTACAAAAAGTGTGGCTATTACGGTAAAAGCCGATGTATTGCAAACGTTAATCGATGAAATTAATGAGATGTTAACCTTAAGTCAGCAATTAAATAAAACGATGATTTTAACCATTACAGGCTATACCGATGGGGTAGATAGTACCGAATATAATACAGCTTTAGCCACAACACGAGCGCAAAAAATGGTTGAACTGTTAAAAAAATCATTGCCTCTGGTTAACATGAAAACGGCAGTACAGCTTTCAAGCACAAAACGTAGCAATAAATTACAACGAAAAGTCAGCTTTATGATTAGTTTTAACAAGGAGTCTTCAATAAAATGAAAATATTGCAAAAAAAAATATGTGTCTTGGGTGATTTTGGGGTAGGGAAAACCAGTCTCGTGGGACGTTTTGTAAAAAATGAATTTTCAGATAAATATCTTACGACCGTCGGAGTCAAAATGGACACGAAACTGATGAAAGTGAATGACGATTTACAGATAAAGTTAATTCTTTGGGATATTGCGGGTGAAAATAGCTTTAAGCGCTTATCTAAAATGTATCTACGTGGGGCGGCAGGTTTTCTATTAGTACTTGACGGGACAAGGCTGTCTACGCTGGAAGCGGCATTAGATATTAAGCAAAATATTTTAACGCAGCAAGGGGATATTCCATTTGTGGTCTTGGTGAATAAAATAGATTTAAAGGATCAGTGGGAAATTAAGGAGGATGATTTGAGGCGCTTAAAGGTCGAAAGCAATCAACTTTTTTTAACCAGTGCTAAAAATGGCGATCAGGTGGAAGACGCGTTTTATCTTTTAAGTCAATTATTAGCATCATGAACACCTTACCACTTTTAGTACGCCAATATCTCTCACGGTTATGGCTGGATTCAGGAAAATTTGCGTATTTGAGTTTTAATAAGCAAGGGCTGATTCAAAGTTGGCATCCTGATATTGAATATTATGGAGTCATTGGTTTACAGTTGAATGATCATGTGAGTGAAAAACTCCTTTTTTTAGAAGGCTGGTTTTCTTGCGATCAAGACAATGATGTCTTTGTGTTGGATTTTATCAATTTTGATCACGGTATTATTGCAGATATTCATGTTTTACCGAGTAGGAATGAAACTTATATCTTATTTGTAGATGTGAGTGAAAAATTTCGTCAACACCAAAGTTTACAACAAGAGCGGCATAATTTCGATTTATTGAATCAGCAACAAGTTAAAAATATTGAAATTTTCAGACAAAATTTTCAAGAATTAGACGCAAATAAACGTCAAATTGAAACGATTAACGAATCTAAAAATAAATTATTATCATGTATTACCGATGATTTACGCGCTCCATTGTCGGGTATCTTAGGGTTTGCACAATTTTTAGACTCAGGTGTTTTTGGGGATTTAAACTCAAAACAACGAGAATGTGTCGGGAATATGCTTAAAGCAGGTTCCTGTATGACGGGTTTAATTAACGAAATTTTAGAAGTTGCACGATTGGAAAAAGATGATTTAACCTTATGTATCGACTCTTTTTCGATTAAAAACCTTATTGATGAATGCCTGAAACCCTTAGTGCCTTTAATTCAAGCGTATGATATTAAACTGGTCAACCATATTGATGAAGACATTGAAATTTTGGTTGATCGAGTTTATTTTCAACAAGTGATTACCAACTTGATTGATAATGCGATGAAATATAATAAAAAAAATGGCTGTATTATTATTAGTTATCGTATTTTAGAGGGTAAATTATGTTTGTATATTAAAGATACGGGCATTGGTATTAGTCTTGATAAAATAGATCAAATTTTTCAACCTTTTGTGCGTAATTTTGACACACAAGACAAGTTGGAAGGGACAGAAATTGGTCTCAGTGGTTGTAAGCGTTTATTGGGCTTAATGTCAGGCACATTAAGTGTTCGAAGTACCTTAAGTGTCGGTAGTATTTTTTATCTAGAAGTGCCTTTAAGTACGCCTTGTGAAGGTCGTGATAAATATCATATTTCGTACGAATTTGTGTATTTTTATGATGATGAAATACACTTTACCGTGCTTAAAAATTTATTAGTTATCTATAAAGACTATGAGCTAGAAGGGTATCATTACAGTGAAGATATTCATTCTTTAAATTTACATAAATCGTCTAAAATTATTTTGTTAGACGTGGATAAAAATGATGTTTTATTCAAATTAAAATTACTCAAATTACTCAAAAGAACGGATGAATCGCCAACCGTGGTTTCGGTTGTGAGCGAGAATACCGATGCATGTGATATTCGATATATTTTAGAGGAAACATTAATGGATGATTATCTCACTCGTCCTTTTGATTTTAACCAGCTTCTTGATATTTTTGAGCCATGAAAAGACCACAGCGTTTCGCATCTTTCAATCTCTTTTTTTTAGGACTCGCCTGTTTAATGCCCGCCTTAGTGCTCGCACATGGTGTTGATACCAATACTGAGAATTTTTTGCGGACACAAGAAGGATTAGCGGTTGCACCCTTTTTATATATTGGGGCAAAACACATGGTGACAGGCTACGATCATTTATTGTTTCTTATTGGGGTCATCTTTTATTTATTTCGCAATAAAGATATATTTATATATGTAAGTTTATTTACTATCGGTCATAGTTTGACATTATTACTGGGAGTGCTTAATAATATTGCAATTAATGCCTATTTTATTGATGCGATTATTGGTTTATCCATTGTTTATAAAGGGTTTGATAATTTAGGCGGTTTTAAACGATTGTTAGGTTTTCAACCGAATACTAAAATTGCCGTCATTATTTTTGGCTTGTGTCATGGCTTTGGTTTAGCAACAAAATTACAAGATTTTAATTTGCCCAAAGAAAATTTATGGCAGAATTTAGTGGCGTTTAATATGGGCGTTGAACTGGGGCAATTTATTGCCTTGTTGTTTATTTTAATTGCGCTGGGATTTTGGCGACACCATAAAAGTTATTACACTTTTGCTATTTATACCAATACCCTGCTAATGACAGGGGGCTTGGTATTATTTGGCTATCAATTAACGGGTTATCTTCTTAATACAAACGTATGAATAATTATGCACCTGAACTTACTAGTTTTAAAAGTCTCTTTATCTCAACTTTTTTTGCGATTATTTTAGCAGGGATTATTTTAATTTTTGGGGTTTTGCCAGCCGAATATGGCATAGACGTGACAGGTCTTGGTCAAAAAATGGGCTTGACGGCTTTAGCGCCCGTTAAAAAATCCCCTTTTACGGTCAGTAATGAAGCCGCTCCCTCCGAAATTATGACGGTTAAAGTGGTTGATCCTGATCTCGTTGAGGCTGAAATGAAATTAACTCGACAAGCGGCTTCGGAAAAAGCACTCTGGAAAGATACAGTAACTGTGATTGTGCCTCCAACGAAAGGCGTTGAGTATAAATTTTATCTGGAAAAGGGTGAAACATTCGCCTTTGAATGGCAAACGGATGGTGCAAAAGTTTACTTTGATTTTCATGGTGAGCCTAAAGGCGATACCACAGGTTATTTTAAAAGCTTTAAGATAGCGACTGAGCTGAAATCCAGTGGTACTTTAACCGTTCCATTTTCAGGCGTTCATGGCTGGTATTGGAAAAATAAAACCGAAGTCCCCATTAAAATTATCTTAAAAACCAAAGGGGACTATCGCATTGTAGGCTTGATGTAATGATCGAATAAAGCTTTACAATAAATGCTTAATAGCTTCTTTTTCTTGATGCAATTCTTGTTCGGTCAAGCGCATTTTTTCTTGACTAAACTTACTGATTTCAAGGCCTTGTACAATTGAAATTTCGCCGTCTTTAACGGTGACAGGGTAGGAATAAACCAAGCCTTTTTCGATACCATAACTGCCGTCAGAAAAAACTGCCATACTTTCCCAGTTATCGTCGGGGGTGCCTAATGCCCACGAGCGCATTTGTTTAATAGCGGCGGTCGCGGCTGAGGCAGCGCTGGATTGTCCACGAG
>JAGLEW010000198.1 GCA_023144875.1 Methylococcales bacterium | reverse complement strand
CTGTAAGAACCATCAATCAATATGGCTAACGGCGTATTAATCGTTATTTTTTCGTGATCATGTTGACGTAAAATGGCGTGCATTGAAGCGTCATTGTTTAAATTTTTGGGTGTGACCGATTGTTGATTCGCAAGAGAAGCGGGAAACCATTGTTCTTTATTGGCGATTTTAATTTTTTGACCATTTATGGTGCGCTCGGTTTCATTATCCCAAAAAACATGACGTTTTTCTAAAACCGTTGGCAACGGCCATTGACCATGACGATTAGGCAACGTTTGATAAACGAATTGCATTTGAAAATAGGCGTTATTGCTCTTCGGTGGAATAGGAAAAACTCTTAAACGATATTGATTAGGACCTACTTTTTCTAATAAGGCTGGGTCAACTCGGCGACGTACCTCGGCTTTATAAACCGCTTGTGCCGCGCCTTTTGGGGCAACACTATACGCGTACATTTTTGGCTTATTTTTATCACTGCTTAACCATAAGCCACTGACAACAGCATCATTCGGCAAGGAAAAATGAATCACAATTTCTTGTTGATTATGGGTTAAGTTTTGAAAAGACTCGGTAATTTCAATGGTGGCAACCCCTTGTTGTTCTTTAAGGTTAATTGTTTGTTGTTCAACGTGAACCAAATGACGACTGGCGGTTAATAAACTGGCTTCATTGCCTCCGTTTAATTCCCATGAATGTTTAATAGCCTCAAGAATTGATTTTTTTTCGGCTTTTTGAATCGGGGTGTCAAACAAGGCTTCATAATACTGCTCCGCTTTTTCCTTGTCACTTAGGCTACCTTGGTAATATAAAGGACTGGCTAAAAATTGAAACCCTATTTGTGGAATTTGTGCCATTTCTTCACTCAAACCTATGTGACGTTTATAACTATAAGCAATTTCTCTGCTTTCTTCGGTGGTTGAAATATAGCGATAAGGCATTAGATAGGCGTTTAGTAATCCCTGTTTAATCTCGGTTTGGTGGGCTAATAATTCGGACTCAGCCTGCGGTTGAGACATTTTACTATCGAGTAAAGAAAATATTTGTTTTTGTGGTTGTTGATTCCCAAGAATAAATAAGCCACTATTAATCACAATGACACTGATAACAATGGCTATTTTTTTTACAGTAATGAGAGTGGGTAAAAATTTTCTAAATTGTTCTAAATAGAAGTAGACAACCGCAATAGGTAAGATGAAAAAAAGTGTGGCAGTAAATAAAACAAATAAACCTCCTAACCAGACTAAAGGATGGGTTAAAAAAGCTAAATAAGTAAATTTAAAATTAATAATCCTATATAGTGAAATTTGAATAAAATTAACCATATGTGGAAATAAAAAAATGCTCAAGAGGCTGCCAATGTAAAGCCCAATCATCGCGATAATGGTTGCTCCCGCTAAGGAAAAATTATTATTAATCAGTCTTTCTGGAAATTGTTGATGCTTATTTTCCTGCCATAAAAAATACAACCAAATCGCAAAGGCTATGTACATATTAATGACAACCACGGTGACACTAAAATTTGATTCGCGTAATGAAATAAGTTTAATAAATAAAAAACCTAACAGTGGCATTTCAAATCCATAAAAATATCGAATCATTGTGCGTGGATTGTACTCGACTTTTAATAAAAAAATTGCGACGGAAATAAATGGTAATAATGCCATTATAAAACTGTAGGAAAGATAATAAAATGGGGTATTTCCTTCAAGGACGGAGAGTATCATCGGGAATAAAATATAAGGAATAATTAATGACACCGCAATGACTAGATAGATCACATGCCACGACCAAAAGATTGTTTTTATACTGCGCCGCTTAAAGGTTTCATTTATTTTCATGAGACAACTCCATCTGTAAGTGTTTGAGAAAAGGGGTAATAAGGGTTGGGTTTATCGGGGTTTGCCATAAAATAGACACCATGACCCATGATTGTTTGGATTGAAAAAATGAATCAAAAACACGCGATGAATAATCAGAGGTCGTACGATTTTTTGATTGAAACCAATAAACCCCTGAAAAAGGAAGCGGAGACTGGTGGTCGCGCGCTTTGCTCAAATTTAAAGAGCGAACATTAAATTGAGGCTCAAGTGTCCAAACGCCTTTGCTAATAATAGTGTAACCTTGGCTAAGATAACAGTTTTCAGGCACATGTTGTGATCGCCATTGCTGACTCCATACCAACACCATTGAGGCTTTTATTGTTTGCTGTTTATGGGGTATTTCAAACGTATATTTTTGCGCGACTGAGGCGTTATTTTTAAAAAAGTTAAGCTCTTGTGGATTGAGTTTTATGGCAGAAAGATGGTACTTTTCCGATAATTTAAATTTCGGTTTAATCAAGGTGTTATTGGGTTTTTGAAAGGGTTTATAGTTATAAATCGCTAAGCCAATGACACTTAACATAAAAACGGTACTGATAAATCCTTGCAAAAAAGTGACTTTTTTTTGAGGTGCGTCTGAGGTTTGTGTGTTTTTTGGCACAAAATAATGCAGTAAAAACCAAATAATCACACTGGAAACAATGAAGCCTAATAAGCCTAATGATTGATGCAATAGACGTGCTAACTCGGCTTGATCCAACACTAAATCCAGCACCACTAACAGAACAACCCGAACTGTATTGGCTAAAATCAACAAGGCAATAAATAGAGCTGATACGAATAACCAGCGAAGACCTACGCGATATTTTTCGACCCATGTTAACAGCAGATAAAAAATTAAGCCGACCCATAGACTTTTGATGCCACTGCAATCTAAATCAACAATCGCGGCTTTATTATCCACCATTAAAATAGACTCCACACTAATGGTTTTCGATTGAAAAACCTGTAATGTTGAGGCCGCCCATTTTGAGCTTAATAAGCGCAGAGGAAAGCCTACATATAAATCCAGATAATGCTCAAACGGTAACACCAAAATAACCAGTAATACGGGTAATAAAATCGCACGCCAGTGATTTTTAGATAAAAAATGCCCACTCAGACCATAGGCATAAACAATAAATAAGACCGCTGAGAGAGTATGAAAGCCTATATTGACCTCATTGGCTAAATACAAAAAAATCGCAGGCAGCCAAATCAATAAGGCAGGGTGAATTAAAACGGGCACATGAATAACCGATATTTTAAGTTTTAACAGTCGATGAATCGCTAACATCAAAAAAACCAATAGCACTAACACATGCAAATAGCCATTAATTAAGAAGAGTTTATCGACAAACCAGATAAAAACAGGTAAAAATAAAATACCTGAGGCGATGGTGATTAAGCCTATATAGGACGCAAGGAGATACGGTGACTTATAATGCCTGTTTTTCTTTATAAAACGATCATCGTTCAAAGGATAAATACCTCGCTAACATGGATTATTTTGGAAGTGGAATAACGTGACCGTAGACTAAAATTTAATCTATCCCTATCCCCTAAATTTTATGCAGGAAAAAAATGACCTTATCAATCAATAAGAAAAAAATGTGGTTTTTTTTAGTCTTTTCGATCGTCACTGCGTTTATATTAAGCGTTGGTTTGCCTCCAAAACAACTGGAAGAACAGTTTATTGAGTTAGCGGTCAAAGAAAATTTAAGCTATTTAGCCGATAGTATCAAAAATGAACCCATCGAAACCAAAGCGATTTTGCTGGATTATGCCGACAACAAAGAATTAGCCCTTAAAGCATGGTTTTCTTTAAAAAAATATCCCAAAAAAGCCCCGCCTATTTTTGTTTTATACGCGGAGGAAGTTGAATTTCAGCACGCTATATTAAATTTTGGTGAGGTCGTTATTCCTGTCACGGATTATTTTTTAAATAATGACATTCCCTTATGGAACATTCAGCAATC
>JAGLEW010000197.1 GCA_023144875.1 Methylococcales bacterium | reverse complement strand
TAAACTCTCGTCTGAACAACGTGGCTGGTATGCGATTAATTATATTAATTCCGAAGGCTACAATTTTTTAAGACAGTTTGTTTTAGATCAACAAGGCAATGCAAAATGGATACAAACGGTGCGTTTTATGGCGGCTTTTTCTGAATTTTTTGCAGGAGGTATTCGTACCTTAGAAGAAAAAACCAAAACAGATCAAAAAATAACAGGGGGCGATATTTTTTGGGCAAGCTTTGATGTGATTGCGGTGACTAGTAGTTTAAAATTACTCAGATCAACCAAAGCGTTATCCGTATCAAAAATGGCACGATCAGGGAAAAGACTTTCATGGATGACGAAAACCCGTGTTTTTGCCTCTAAATTTTTTAGAAGCCGTATTGCTCAAAAAGTAGTGACCTTTGGCGCGGTGGCAACAACGGTTTATGTGGCTATTTCGCACCCCAGTTTAATTAATAATTTGTTTGAGGAAGGGGCTGATTTTTTAGGGTTACATTCGCCTATGGTTAAAGTGGCGGCGTGGGCAAGTCTAATCTTTTTGCTTTTATATCCGCTTAGCTGGTTGTTTACTTTTTTTATTCGCCCTTCTATCTGGTTGATGCAGGTTTTTATCGGGTGGGTGATTCAGTTTGATGCTTTTTTAAGTGGCCGTGATGTATCGGCTAAATTAGCCATGATTGAAAAAAATTAATAAAAAATTCCAACCACTTAATGCAATAGTAACGCTTTATTATGTTTGAATAAGGCATCATTCCCTATGAGATACTTTCGATTTTTAAAATACATTACCCTTGATCCCGTTAATTTAGGGTTTAAGGCGAAGTTACTGGCTTTATTCGCTTGTTTTTGTTCGATTTTTTTTATAGCCTTGCTGACTAAAATTGTTTCACCGTGGGAAGGATTTCCTATGATTGTGGCTTCGATGGGGGCATCCGCGGTGATTTTATTTTTTATTCCAAACAGCCCTTTAGCACAACCTTGGCCATTTGCGGGCGGACAAATATTATCTTCCGTCGTGGGCGTTACCTGTGCGTTAAATATTTCTGAAACTTCAACGGCGGCGGCAATGGCGGTGGGTGCATCCATTATGGTTATGTTACTTTGTCGTTGCCTACATCCTCCTGCCGCGGCGACCAGTTTAACGCCTGTGATGGCGGGGCATTCAATCACATCACTAGGGTATTCCTTTGTTTTAGTGCCTGTGGCGATTAATGTTTTTAGCATGTTATTGCTGGCACTTATTATTAATCGCTGGATTATGAAACGCGATTATCCCAGCCCTTTGCCGATTAAAAAAGAAGATACACAGCGTTATGATGCACTCGACCCAACACAACCCATTGGCTTTACGGAACAGGATTTAAATTTTGCACTGAAAGATGATAATGTTTTCATTGATATGTCCTATTCAAAATTAAGCCAAATTTTAACGAAGGCAGAACGTAATAGTTTTAAACGGGTACGAGGCAATATTTTATGCGCGGATATTATGAGTTCGGTTATTTTTTCGGTTGAATATGGGACGGAAGTGGAAGATGCGTGGAAAATTATGCATAAAAATAATTTGAAAGCGATGCCTGTTATTGACAATGCAAAACGAGTGATTGGTATTATTACGTGGAATGATTTTTTTAAGTTTATTGATTTAGATATTTATGAGGGATTTCAGCAAAAATTTCGTCACTTTATTCGCCGAACCGATGATGTGAGTGCGAATAAACCTGAGTTTGTGGGGTATATTATGAGTAAAGAGGTAATGACAGTGAGTGAAACGACTCATATTGCCGATTTAATTCCTTTAATGTCCGTGCAAGGGTTTCGACAAATTCCTATTGTTAATGCGGAACGCCGTCTTGTTGGCATGATTTATCAGACGAATTTAATCGCCGCACTTTACAATGAAGCCCTTGCTCATCCTCTTTGAGTTGTGAAAAATAACTAATGTAAAATTTTTCATTTTTTATGAAATAAATTATTTACTTTAAAATCAACATATTATACTTTAATAATATAAGAACAATTACTTTCGACTATTCATGTGTAATTATCAAGTCCCGATAGGTCATAAACCC
>JAGLEW010000196.1 GCA_023144875.1 Methylococcales bacterium | reverse complement strand
CCACCTTCATCTATTTCAACGTTTGTCTGCAAAATTTTGGTTTTAATTGTCAATTTAGCCTTATCAGCAATAATCAAAGCCTGCCCCGTTAATAGTTTATCAATGGTATAAGCCTTATTTTTCAACGTGATTACTTTGCTGTCTCGATTAATCACTACAAAATCATCCGCCGAAGGCAAAACCTTGGTATCCCAATTGTCAGCCGTACTCCAAAGGTTATCCCCTGATGTATTATTCCAAAAAATACTACCACCAGAAATAAAATTAGAGAGTCTCACTTTGTCCTTTAAAAGAGCGGTATTCATGCTATAACTGATAGGCGAGTTGATCTGTGAAAAATCACCCTTGATTTTAGTTGCATTGGTTAAAATATCAAAACTTGAAGAGGTCGGATCAAAACCTGTCGGTAAACTGGCCGTTAATGTGCCATCTAATGAAGCAATACCCTGAACGTCAATACGGTCAACATCATTAAGCCCTTCTATTTGTATTTTAAGGAGAGAAGTTTCTTGTAACGATAAATTTCCGACAATCGCTAACGTTCCAACAGAAGACCCACCCGGTGACAGTGTTCCTTTATTTATTAATGTTTTTTTGCCAACATTTAACGACCCTGACCCTTGAATAGTCGCGCTGGCTGCATTCGTTAAATTCCCAGCTTTTACCTGAAAAACTGACTCTTTATTTACCGTGAGCAGTCCTTTATTTTCAAACGGTCGAGTAACCACTGTTTTTGGATTTTCAATGGTCAAAACGCCTGTTTGAGTTGATGCATTTATCTCTAAAACACCTGTCCCTTTTACCGTTACTTGATCGCCTAAAGTATGCGGTTTACCTTGCATTTTTAAAGTACCATTATTGATGGTTAATTCCTTTTCATGATGCCCCCCTTTTAATAAAGTCACCGTAGTATTATTCAGATCAAATGTTCCTCCAGAGTTATTAAACGGAACATTAAATTGCGCTTCAGGGGTTGTGGTTGTTTTTTTCAGCGTCCCTTCATTTTCAAAAACACCAGAACCTGTCATTTTTCCCGTTGAATCCGCAATAAATGTTGCCCCGACTTCATTTTGAATTTTTGAATCGTTTCCCAATAATTTTATTGACCCTGAATTCCAATGAATCGTCCCCTCATCTTCATGATTCACCAGATCCCCTGCTAAAATATTGGCCCCTGCCGAAGTCATCGTGCCATAATTATTGACATCACCTGATAACGTTGAACCTGTCCAGCTTGATTTTCCACTCAATTCAAAAGTGCCATCCTGTAGCGTCACATCATCGGTAATATTGGAGGTACCTGTCGGATCTAATATTAAATGTCCACTCGCTGTATTTTCAATGGGTGCTTTTAAATTAATGTCATTCCCCGCAACCAATTCTAACGAATTATCACTGTCCCAATTAAGAGGCGATTCAACCGTAATATCTTGTCCTTCGTTATTGGTCGAATTTTCTGTTTTTAATATCACATTAGCCGTACCAAGTTGTTCAGCAAGCCATTTTGTATGAAAAACATCCTTTGAACTAGGGGGAGGCGTACTACTACCATCGCCTTCTTTAATGATAATTGAACCAGGATCAAGTAATAACTTCCCTGTTTTACCTTCTTTAGCGGTGACATCCACCAAACCATTCATTGTTAAATGTTGCTTACCAGATACTTCGACAAACCCACCATCACCTGAATATTCGCCCCCTTTTGCTTCAATTGTTCCATGCATAACCGTGGTATCATCCGACCAAATAATGACTTTCCCTCCATTATTATGATGCGTTGCATTGGCACGAATTTTAACTTTAGACCCTAAGGTGGTCGTTATTGCATTCTCAATCTGACGATTACTACCCTGATAATCACCGCCCGTTAAAATCTCACCGCCACCCATTTGCCCATTTGCTTCAATTTGACTATCATCGTCTAAGGTAATATTTTTTCCCGTAATTTGAATCATACCGCCTGCTTGGTGACTATGGCTTGCAGAAATCACACTGTTGCTATCAATTTTAATGGTATCAGATGCCACTAATTTAATACGACCTTGCCGATCAAGTTCAATACTATCGGCATTTAATTCACCACTGTGATGAATGTTATTAGCGAATAAATTAATTGCCCCTCCATTTGCCAACATTTTCCCCAAATTTAAAATTTTATTTTTAGGCGATTGTATTTGAAATTGAATCTGTGGTTCATCTAAATTAGTCAGGGTTAAAGTGGACGCGGCGGCTAAAATAATGTTCCCACCATCGGTTGAAATAACCCCTTGGTTTTCAATAGTCGGTGCAATTAATATAATATCACCTTGATTTCCTGCACGAATCACCCCTTGATTTAACAGACGACTGGTTTTATTTTCAGCCACAAAATGGTAGTTTCCTTTTAGAAAGTCTTCACTGCTAATATTAAGTGTAGAAGCAATTAACCCTTGTGTATCAACCACCGAGTTTGCTCCAAAAATAATACCATTAGGGTTAATTAAAAAAACTTTACCATTAGAAAAAAGCTGTCCTAAAATTTTGCTAGGATCTTGCCCAATGACACGATTTAATACCGCACTTTGGGAATTTTTCTGAATAAATGTTGTTATTTCAGTGGGAGAAATATTAAATTGTTGCCAATTAATAATTGCATTCGGGCTGTTGGTAATAGCGGTGACACCTAATGTAGATGTATTATCAATCGTGACCACACCATTAATAACCTGAGCGCCTGTGGGATTGGCTTCAAGGTGATTTTGCAATAGAACAAATAAAATAGCCACACGAAGCACATTATTTTTAGTCCTTAATGTTTTCACGTTTAAATTTTTCACCATAATAGTCACTTATATTAAAAACGAAACATCAAATTTGCGTGGATTCTATTCGTACCACTGTGAGTTCCATTGACCTGAATACCTTCATCAAGTGCATGTGCAAAATCAATCGACGTAAAAACAGCCTGTTTCCATTGCCACCGAACCCCTAGACCAATACTGCTTAAGGTCCAATCTTTGGATTCATTCGCTAAAACACTTTGTTGATGACCATGCCCCACATCGTAAAAACCAACGAAATTAACGCCATACCACCTTGGTGTATAAAGCTCTACATTTAAAGCCTCACCAGAATCGGCACTGGTTTCACGCTCGGAATAACCTCTAACGCTACGACTACCACCTATTCCAAACTGTTCACCAGAAATAATCGTTTGTCCGCTATATTGCCCGCTTAAATTAAGTTTTAAAGCCCATTGCTCAAAATTTGCACTGACATTAAAACCATACCGAAGTAACTGCCAATTTTTTCGAGCACCAAAACGAGCGTTTTGATAAGATGCCTGATCATTATGCCCTCCTAGCCCCGTATTGCCTAGCCATTGAATGTGATAATTAATTTGGGCATATTCCCATGGGTATTCCCCATGATACAAAATATTCACAGGGACTGAGCGCACACTATTACCGATGGGGGTCTCTAAAAATTTAACGTCATTGATGAAAAAATGGTTGTCAATGCCGACTTCCAGCCAATGTTGATAAGCGCCTATCGTTGGCAACAATTGTTGATAGTGCAAGCCATACATTTCCCCAGAACCTGTGACTGAAAAATCATTCGCAATAATACCGTTATCCACATCAGAAAAAGCATAATAGGCTTTCAACCAACCCTTAAGTGAATAAAGCGGCAAACTGTAATTAATCCCATATTGCATCACACTGTTAAAATGATCGGGAGAGGTCGTATAACTCACACTCAATTGATGATCTAGATTCCACAAATTGCCATGCTGTAATGCCGCGGTTATTCTAAAATCACCCGTCCGTTTCGTCCCCGTATTATTGAACATTAAAAAAGCTTGATAGGGTCGCTGTTCTTTTACGGTAATTTTAGCGTTAATTGTGTCAGGCGTATGCTCATTTTGCTTAAAAGTGAGTGTTATATCCTTAAAAGGATGTTTATTGCTCATTTTCAGCCCATTATTGATGTCTACCATATTGGGAGACTTTCCAATTTTTAACGCGGGTAGGCTGGCTAAGATATTCGCTTTATCAAAATAGTTACTGTCTTTTATTTCAATGTCATTTAAGGCAAAGGAAATAACCTGTAACTTAATTTCATCACCACTTAACGTTTGTGGCGGTAACACAACACGGTAAAATGAATAACCTGCCGCTCGAATCGCCTGTTCTAATGCTTTGGCAACGGTTTGTAACTGTCCTAAATTATAGGATTTATCTTGGTAGGGATTTATGATGGTTGCTATTGTTTCAGCGGATAACGGCGTATGACCTTGAACCAAAAATTTTTTAATAAAAAAACGAATTTCTGGTTGAGATTCGGCACGACAGAGAGAAATTAAATGAAAACTAACAATCCAAATAAATACTATTTTTTTTAACATATCGCTAATATCGTTGCTTATCTATCAGCGTAGACAAAAAATATAACGGTCGATTAGTTTTCATTGAATGCGTTGATTTTTTTAAAAAAAGTTCATTATAATATCATGATGACGTTGTAGAGATAATGAAAGCTTTCAAGACGAAGCATAGATGAGGGAAGCGAATGAAAATACTTATTTATTGAGCGGTGTCTTCTCTTTTTTATCCGATTTAGGCAGTTGCATTAATAACGTCTCCGTTTTACTCCCAAGATAACCATAAACCGCAAGACTCGTTAATAGAGCGCTCACCGCTAATATCATCCAAACCGCTGCCAACACATCATATTCCTTATGATAAAGTGCCGCCTTAAACACCATCATTAAGGCTTCAAAAGAAACCGCAATAATAATAGCAGCAATAAATCGTGTAATTGTTCGCCGTGTTGAACTGTGTTGAGACAAGTCTTTATAAAGCAAGACTTCCTCTTCTAAAATGGTTTTTCCCAAATCAAAAATAGCTAAGGCAAGCGTTAGATAAACCACCACTTGAAAAGGAATTTCAATTTCATTATCATCTCTAATCATAGCGGTAAAAACATTGATTGCTTTAATCCCTGCTGAATACAGTAAAATAAATGAAAATATAAATAAGCCAATGACAATTAAGGTGTACACCACTTTAAAATACGGCTCAAAATAAATACGCTTGTCTTCACCTGTAAAAAAGTTAAGCGTGGCATCTAAATCAATATCCAACACCAAATAACCAAAGGTATCGCCATTTTCATCGTATATTTTTATACTTGCCGACAGACACAGCCTACGCCCTATACTTGATAAATAAGGCCCCGTAATGACAGGACAATCACTTTTTGTTGCCGATAAAAAATACGGGCGCTTACTGCGATCAATGCCTTCGCCTTTTTTAGAAACGCCTTGAAATTTTTTTCCAGGAATATTTTTACAAATTTGTTTTCCGTTTTTATCCAGCAAATATAAAATACTAATAAAGGGGTAATAACGGCTTAAGGAGTTTAAAAAACGGCTTAAATCTTTGGGGGACTGATCAAAGATGCGTTCATGATGAAAACAACCTAATATAGAAGCCAGTAAATGATGAATGGCATCATGATGTTCATCATACTTTTCCAGTACATTGATATGACTCATTTTAGGCATAATTTTTTATTTAGCAATAACCCAAATACCCTCATGCACTTTAAGATAAAAACGACTGTTGAACTCTGATTAAATCGTCTAAGGTATCAATTCCAGCCTCAGGCGTTTTTTCCACTATTTTTACGACAATTGCCTCCCCATACCATAAAATTCGTAGTTGCTCCAACGCTTCTATGCGTTCTAGTAATGGTGTTTCCCATTGACAATAGCGCTTTAAAAAATCAACGCGATAACTGTACAAACCAATATGACGTAAATAAGGTTTAAAAGAGACTGGAGGCTTTAATGTTTTAAATTGATCTCTGTCCCACGGAATCGGTGCACGGCTAAAATAAAGCGCATAACCGTGTTTATCGGTCACCACTTTCACCGTATTTGAGTTAAAAATCGCCTCTGAATCTGTGATGTTAGCCGCTAAAGTTGCTGTATTTGCACGTGTTTGACGTGCTAAAGTTTCCGCGACAGCCCTAATATAATCAGGTGAAATTAAAGGCTCATCCCCTTGTAAATTAACAATAATAGCATCATCATCCCAATTTAAAACAGTTGCAACTTCCGCAATACGTTCAGTCCCACTTTGATGATTTTTTTGTGTCATCATCACCGCAATCGCTTGTTTTTTAACTTCCGTATAAATACGTTCATCATCGGTTGCCACTACAATTTCTTCTGCACCTGCTTTTAGTGCTTGCTCGCAAACTCGTGCGATCATTGTTTTTCCCCCAATATCTAACAGTGGTTTACCAGGTAAACGACTGGAATTATAACGCGCGGGAATAACAACTTTAAACGGTATCATTGATGCAATGCATCCATTTCATCTTCTGAAAGAGTACGGGATTCGTCTTGCAACATAACAGGAATACCATCATGCACAGGAAAAGCCAAACCATCAGCCTTACATAATAATTCTTGTTGTTCGGCTTTATAAATTAAAGGGCTTTTACACAAAGGGCATGCGAGAATATCAAGTAATTTTTTGTCCATGTTTTTGTTTAAGTAAAGTTAAAAAATGATTTAAAAAAGACGAAGGGAGTTCTGGTTTTATTGGCACTGACCAATGCTGTTCAGTTGCAATGTCACGACATTTTATCGCATCCTTTTCCGTCATTAGAACCGATAAATTATCCTTAAAGATAATATGACGCGCTTTAAAGTCATGATGATCGGCAAAGCTGTGATTGTTTGTTTTTAGTCCGTGACTTTTCAGTAAATCGAAAAAACGTTGCGGATGACCAATACCCGCCACAGCATGACACGTCTGTTCGTTAAATTGAGACAAAGGTTTTTTCTCTTTCGTCACCAAATTCACCGCAAAATCGGCAACCATTGTCATAGGTATTTCATCATCCTGTGTTTCACCGCCATTATTAATCACAAAATTGACGTCCCTAATACGCTCTTGCGGTTCACGTAAAGGGCCACAAGGGAGAAAAAAGTTATTCCCAAAACGACGAATACCATCAATCACAATAATTTCAATATCACGTCGTAACGCATAATGTTGCAAACCATCATCGGCTAAAATAACATCACATTTTTTTTGATCTAATAATAACTGAACTGCTTCGACTCGCAACGGAGCCGCCGCAACAGGACAGTTCGTTTCTCTAGCAATTAAAACCGCTTCATCACCCGCCTGTTTCGGTGAGGTATTTTCATCAACTAAAAGCGGCCATATATCACTTTCACCTCGATACCCACGCGTAACAATTCCAACTTTAAACCCTTCTTTCTGTAGCGCTTTCGCCAAAAAAATAACCAAAGGTGTTTTTCCTGTGCCGCCTACCGTAATATTACCAACAATGACCACAGGAACAGGAAAACGCACGCTTTTTAAGGCCCCCATCCGATATAAATAACGCCTCAATCGCACCACATCAATATAAAGGTAGGAAAACGGTGACAACCACGTCGCCATATAATAGCCATCATACCAAATAGTATTTACCCAACGTTCTAAGGTTTTTTTTATCATATCTTTTTCGGTTCTTTGGTGGCAAAAGCAATGCGCTTAAACCCTGCTTGACTGGCTGTATCAAGCGCTTTAATCACAAATTGATGCGGCGTTTTATTATCAGCACTAATCACTAACGGAGTTTCAGGACGATTACCCATCACCGTTATTAATTCATTTCTTAAGGTGGTGATTCGTGGGTCAACAATTTGAGCTTTGGTATTTTCCGTCGTTGAAATAAAATATTTGCCTTTCGCGTCAATCAACAAGGTAATGCCCGCGCTATCCGTTGTAGTCACATCACCTTTCGCTTCGGGTAAATCAAGATTTAAGCCTGTTTCACGAGTGAAAGTGGTTGAAACCATAAAAAAAATCAATAATAAAAACACCACATCAATCATCGGGGTTAAATTAATTTCCAATGGAGGGCGTTTATTTGGATGAAAATTCATTACTTACTAACTCGGTTGCCATGAATAATATCCACTAATTTCAGGGATTCTTCTTCCATTTTTAACACATGTTCATCAATTAAGCGTGAAAAATAACGATGAAAAATTAAACTGGGAATAGCAACAGTTAAACCTGCAGCCGTAGTAATCAACGCTTCAGAAATCCCCCCCGCTAAAACCGTAGGATTACCGACACCATTGATCGTAATCGCGGCAAACACTTTAATCATTCCTAAAACCGTCCCCAGTAAACCGAGTAAGGGTGTAATCGCCGCGATTGTACCAAGGGTATTTAAAAATCGCTCTAATTTAAGCACCACTTGCCGACCTGATTCTTCAATACTGGACTTCATAATTTCGCGTCCATAATGACGATTTTCAAGCCCTGTCGCTAAAATAACCCCCAACGGTGAATCATTCCGCAATCGTCTAATGGTATTTTCATTAATCTGATTATTTTCCGCCTCTTTCCATATCTGAGGCACAAGATGTAGGGGTAATATTTTTTTTCGGTTTAACGACCACAAGCGTTCTCCAACAATTGCCATCGCCGCAATTGAACAAAGAATAATGGGAAACATTATCCAACCGCCGCTCTTTATTAATTCAAACATAAAATTAAAATTTCCTGTTTAACACGTTAAATAGAATGGGGAAACTTAGGCGCAAGCATTGATTTTTTAAGTTTTCCATCGGTATTATAAAAAGTTAACTTCCCTTGTGGACTGCATAACCATACCTCAAGCGCCCCGCTTTCAAAATACAAGGCACGTTTTGTTTTCATTTCCTGCTTGGTATTACTCTCCGATAACACCTCAATACAAATTTCAGGAGCGACAGAACATTCTGTTTCAGTAAACATTAAAACCTTCCTGTCTTCGGATGCCCATGCAACATCTGCAACTTTTGTACCTTCACTGGTTTTTATAGCGCACTCTACAATAATTTCACCCTTTTTCAATGGCGTTTGTGTGTAAAGTTTATTAGATAATCGACCTTGATAGATCGAATAATACACTTTTGTCGGTGACATAATAATTTTTCCAATTTTATCCAACTCAATTTTAAAGGATAAATTTTGTAAATCAGGATGTTCG
>JAGLEW010000195.1 GCA_023144875.1 Methylococcales bacterium | reverse complement strand
TGACTAATTTCTGATAACAATCCTGCATTGTCCGTGGTAATCAATTCAATAATGGCATGGCGTTTTAATGGGTCTTCATGGAAGGCCACACTGTTATGAATAGGGAAATGTTTCGCTTGTCTGGATTGACGATAAATATTTTCTTTTGTAATAATCTCGCGTTTCAATAAATTATTGCGCAAAGATTCACAAATACGGTGTTTTTGCCGCTCATCAGTGATTGCTTTGCCTGATTGTTCAATCACTTGAAAGCTATTTAAAATATATTTATCATCCGTAGTAATAATTCGTGCGTCTAAAATGGTTAAATTCAAGGCATCTAAGGTGCTGGTACTAATGGAAAATACCATGTCCTCATTTTGTGTATACACAAATATTTCTGCATTGCCACGCAGGTTTTGTGAACGCAATAAAACCAAAGGTAAATCACTTTCATTCCATTCCGCAATCGCTTGGGTATGCCATACAATTTCATCCGTTGTGTAGCGTAAAAAATAACCATCATTCGTATTAGCCCATGAGCGTTTAATCATGGAAGAAGATAACCCTCGTTTTATCAACGCCTCGGTTGCTTCTTTTTTATTCTCAATCAAACGATCAGAAAGGGAATCTGGATTTTGTAAATTACGCCGCAAGGCTTTTAAACTGGTGTTATACAGTTGCTTTAATAGGGAGTCTTTCCATGAATTCCACAAACTAGGGCTGGTCGCTCTAATATCGGCAACGGTTAATAAATAAAGATAATTAAGGCGTTCAATCGTACCAATATGCGAGGCAAACTCATAAATAATATCAGGATCGCTAATGTCCTTACGTTGAGCGGTCATTGACATCATCAAATGATTTCGCACCAACCAACTCACCAGTTTACTGTCATGATTAGAGAGTTGATGTTGCTTACAAAAATCCAACGCAATCCCCTCCCCTAATTCTGAATGATCGCCGCCCATTCCTTTTCCAATATCATGAAAAACACCCGCAAGGTAAAGTAATTCAGGCTTTGCAATTAATTGAAAAACATCATAACAAAAAGGGGCTTCTTCTTGATGTTTTTTGGATGAAAAACGCCGTAACTTTCCAATTAAAAATAAGGTATGCACGTCAACTGTATAAATATGAACTAAATCGTATTGCATACGCGCCACAATATTGGCAAATTCTGGAATATAGTTTGCTAAAATGCCATAGCGATTCATGCGCCGTAATTGATGAGTGATACCATGCGGTTGACGTAATATTTCAATAAATAAATGGTTTGCTTTGCGATTATGCCGAAACTCATCATCAATGAGCGTTAAACTTTTACGAATAAGCCGAATCGTCGTCGCACGAATCCCTTTTAATTCAGGCTTTTGTTCCAATAAAAGCATAATACTTAATAATAATAACGGCTGACGTTGAAAAACATCCTCCGATTGCGCTTCTAAATACCCATTAATAGCCACAAATGAATGGTTAATGACCACTGTTTGACAATCTTCTTTCGGACAAATAAAACGTTCATGAAAAAGCTGTAAAAGCATTTCATTTAAACGTTCTACACCTACAACCGTTTTGAAATAAAACTGCATAAACTCTTCAATGTTCTGATTTTTAACCGTCACATCAAAGCCAAACTGAACCGCAAGCGCTCGCTGATAATCAAACAATAAACGGTTCTCACAACGTCCTGTTAATAGGTGCAAAGCATAGCGAATACGCCATAAAATATCCCGCGCTTCAATTAATTCTTGATATTCTGATTCGGGCAAAAAATCATATTTAATTAATTCCCGTAAAGTTTCAGACTTATATTGATATTTAAAAACCCAGCCAATTACCTGTAAATCTCTCAAGCCACCAGGTCCCTCTTTCATATCAGGCTCAAGGTTAAAGGCGGTTTCATTGGCTTTGAGATAGCGCTGGGATTGCTCTTCTATTTTTTCATTAAAAAACTGCTTAGATGGCATCAATTCACCAAAGACCCGATGCTGTTTTAATTTCTTAAATAATTTAGCTTCCCCTGTAATCAAACGTATTTCCAATAAACTGGTCATAATCGTTTGATCATTAATCGCCGCTTTTCGACATTCCTTTAAAGTACGAACACTTAAACCTAAATTTAAGCCAATATCCCATAAAAACGTGTTGAATATCGACAGCATTTCTTGATAACCATCGTCTTTCGAATGATTTAATAAAATTAAAATATCAACATCGGAAAATGGAAATAACTCTCGCCGCCCATAGCCTCCCACAGCGATTAGACTAAATTTCGAGGCAAAGCCTCCCATAAAATGAATCCAAATATCACTTAATAAGCCATCCATAAAATCCGATTTTTCATGTAATAATGCCACTACAGGTTCATGGGGGTTAAAACATTGCTCTAACTGTTCCGCCTTTTCTTTTAATAAACATTTAAAGGCGACAATAGGGTTATCAGTATTAAATAATGCGTTAAAATTTGACATTTTTTACAATTCTTCAGCGCGTAGGGTTAACACTTCATAACCTGTTGGTGTCACTAATATAGTGTGTTCCCATTGAGCCGATAAGGATCGATCTTTCGTAACCGCTGTCCAACCATCACCAAGAACTTTAGTCTGGCGTTTCCCCATATTTAACATCGGTTCAATGGTAAAAATCATGCCCTCTTTCATCACATCGCCCTCGCCCATTTTTCCATAATGCATCACATGCGGAGGTTCATGAAAGGCTTTGCCGATACCATGCCCACAAAATTCACGCACCACCGAATAACGATGTTTATGGGCATGTCTTTGAATCGCAAAACCAATATCCCCAAAGTGATTACCTGGTTTAATCTGTTCAATACCTAAAAATAAAGCCTCTTTTGTGACATCAACCAATCGCTTGGCAAAAGGACTCACTTGCCCAACACAAAACATTTGACTGGTATCCCCATGATAACCTTCCTTAATCACCGTAATATCGATATTAATAATATCGCCTTTTTTCAATTTTTTATCCGATGGAATTCCATGACAAACTTGCTGATTGACCGAGGTGCAAATGGATTTTGGAAACCCCTTATAATTAAGTGGCGCGGGAATTGTTTTTTGAACCTCAACCATATAATCATGGCATAGCTGATTGATTTTATTGGTTGTAACGCCTTCAACCACAAATGGTGCAATCATTTCCAACACTTCCGCCGCTAATTTACCTGCGACCCGCATTTTTTCGATTTCTGTCGCAGTTTTAATAAGGATGCTCATGCCAATCGGTACCTTTAAGATATAAAAATAATGGAAAAATAATAATTTCCATTGTAAATCAGTTAGATCAATCAAGCATCCTTTATTACTTGAAAACACTGAACTTTTTTAATAACTTTTTGGTATAAAAACCTTTATATGATATAAAGGTAAGTTAAATTTTATAATACTCACACTTATCGACACACTTGGTAGGGTGCTTGTTTTTTAAACAAGTTTCCAAGCGGGATAGGTGGAGGCGTAACCCATAATCGCTCACAGCGGTTTAATTCTTAGGAGAAAAAAATGGCAGCAGTGTCAATGCGTCAAATGTTAGAAGCGGGTGTTCACTTTGGACATCAAAC
>JAGLEW010000194.1 GCA_023144875.1 Methylococcales bacterium | reverse complement strand
ATACTTCAAATTGATGCTCGCCTTCAATTTCAGCAATTTCAATGATAGAGACATCAAAGGTACCACCGCCTAAATCATACACGGCAATGGTGGTATCGCCTTTCGGTTTGTCCATACCAAAGGCTAATGCCGCCGCCGTTGGCTCGTTGATGATTCGTTTAACGTCTAAACCTGCAATGCGTCCTGCATCTTTGGTGGCTTGGCGTTGGGAATCATTAAAATACGCAGGCACGGTAATAACGGCTTCAGTCACCGCTTCGCCTAAAAACGCTTCCGCATCTTTTTTAAGCTTCATCAAAATACGCGATGAAATTTCAGGGGCGGCCATTTTTTTACCATGACATTCGACCCACGCATCACCATTTTCAGCTTCGATGATTTTATAAGGCACCATTTTGATGTCTTTTTGCACGACTTTTTCTTTAAAACGACGACCGATTAAGCGTTTAATCGCAAACAGTGTATTTTCAGGATTTGTAACGGCTTGACGTTTTGCCGACTGTCCGACTAATACTTCATCATCGGCTGTAAAAGCGATAATAGAAGGGGTTGTACGCGCCCCTTCACTGTTTTCAATCACACGCGCCGTTCCATTTTCTAAAACAGCAACACAGGAATTAGTCGTTCCTAAGTCAATACCAATCATTTTACCCATTGAATTCTCCTAAAGTTGTTGGTTATAAATTTTTATAAGTTGTTAATAATGTGGGGATGTCTATTTTAATTTCAAGCGTTTTCAACGGCTTTTGCGACAACGACCATTGCAGGGCGAATGAGGCGACCATTTAAGCTATAGCCTTTTTGAAAAACATTTAAGACCGTGTTCGGTTCTGCATCCTCAGAGGGTTGCATAGTCATGGCTTGGTGTAGCTCAGGGTTAAATGCTTCTCCCATCGGGTTAATTTGTTCAACATTGAATTTTTTAAGCGCGGCTTCAAATTGTTTTAAAATTAGCTCATAGCCTTCCCGAACTTTTTGCATCTCTGCGCTGTCGCCTTCAACCGCTTGTAATGCCAACTCTAAACTGTCAATCACAGGCAGTAATTCTTTTGAAAATTTATTAAGGGCAAATTTATGTGCATTTTCTAAATCTTTTTGCGTTCGACGCTTTAAATTTTCCATTTCAGCTTGAATGCGTAAAGCTTTGTCCGATTGTTCAGTGGCTTTTTGTTCAGCAAGCGCTAATTGTTTTTGTACCTCTTCAACACTGATATTTTCAGTTACGGTTTCTTCTGTTAGTACGTCATCAACGATTTCTCCGACAACGTCTTTAATTGCTTCTTTATTAACAGTTTCTTGAGGCTCGCTGTCGGTTTTTTCTTGAGAATCGAGGGTTTCTTGCTCACTCATGGTTATAAAACTCCAAAATATATAAAGGTGATGATTAAAAGGATCTTTGTAAAATAGTTGAGGCTAAGATGAGGGTTTGTAATTTGAAATTCAAGGCAAAGCCAAATATTTTATACAGGCAAAGTACCTACAAAGAAGCTGTTAGAAATAGCGCAGAAGTTAAGTTGCTTACGATGATACGGTCTAAAACGGGTTTAAAAAAGGCTGTTATTTTTTGAAATAAGCCGTATATTATAGTTATCTTTTTTTAATTTTCTGACAACTATGGATTCGATCAATATTAAAGGCGCAAGGACGCATAATTTAAAAAATATTGATCTTTGTTTGCCGCGTGATCGGTTGATTGTCATTACAGGGCTTTCAGGTTCTGGAAAATCGTCTCTAGCCTTTGATACCTTATACGCGGAAGGTCAACGGCGTTATGTGGAATCGTTATCGGCTTATGCGCGTCAATTTTTATCGTTAATGGAAAAGCCTGATGTGGATCATATTGAAGG
>JAGLEW010000193.1 GCA_023144875.1 Methylococcales bacterium | reverse complement strand
ATGGCTATTTCAATTCCCCAAACTGATAAAGTCATTGAACTTTACAGTGCTTATTTTAATCGTGCCGCTGATTCGACAGGATTAACGTTCTGGAAAAACTCATTTGACAGCTATTTTGCAGCCGCACCCGCAGAATCAACCGCTGATCAAAAAGAAGTTTTTGCGCTACAAAAAATTGTGGCGGATATGTCTACTTCACCTGAATACAAAGGGTTTTATCCCAGTACACAATCGACTACTGAATTTGTCAATTCAATTTATACCAATCTTCTTAATCGTGCGTCCGATTCAGAAGGGCTGGCTTTTTGGTCAGGTCATATTGATAAAGGTACGATGACCAAAGAAGAAGCTATTTTAAGAATGATCGAAGGTGCAAAAGCCAATACAACTGACGAAGGGAAGGCTGATGCTAAACTCATTATTAATAAAAATGCGGTATCTAAATACTTTGCAGAAGAGTTAAAATCGGATAATTTAACTGCTGCACAAGGCGCTTTTAATGGTGTGACGAGTGATAGTGCAACGGTGGCAACAGCAGAAGCCTCTCTTGATAATTTGATTAATCCAGGTTCGACAACCACCTTAACCACAGGGATTGATGTACTCACAGGTACAGGCAGTAGTGATACCTTTATCGGAACTGCGTCTGCAACGAATCCAACGGTCACTTTAGGGGATGATTTAAACGGGGCTGGTGGTACGGATACACTGAAAATTACCACCAATTTAGCCAGCGCTATCCCCTCTATTGTGACAAAAAGTGTTGAAGAATATGTGATTACTAATTCAGGAAATGGTGGTTTTACGGTATCGAATCTGTCAACGGGTTTAAATAAAGTCACTTTTTTAGGTGGCAATAATAATACCTTTGCACTTAATGGTCTTGATGTAGCGAATAGCATTGCATTGAAATTAGAAGCAGGTCAAATTGGCTTAGGGTTTAAAAATGCGACAGGTTCCAGTGATGCGCTTGCCATTAGCTTGGACAATGTTGCATCTACGGCGACTATTATTACCACTGATATAGAGACCATTAATCTTAGTACGACGGGCTCAAAAAGCACGTTGGCAAATATTTCTGGGGGGGCAGGTCTTGAAAAAGTAACCGTCGCAGGCGATCAAGATTTAACAATTACAGCGCCTTTAGTCAACACTATTACAACGGTTGATGCATCTGCCTTAACGGGTAAGCTTGAAGTCTCTATTGCAACAGGAGGGGATGTTACCTTAACTGGTGGTGCTGGCGATGATATGTTAACTGTTGCAGGTTTAACAGATGCGGATAAAATTGATGGGGGGGCAGGGAACGATACGCTAGTTCTCGGTGCAGATGTGGTGCTTCCAATTGATATTTCTGGCGTTAAAAATGTTGAAGCTCTTGAGTTTACTGCCGCAAGTAGCCAAGATTTAGGGGTATTATCATCAACAGGCATTAAAACAATCAAGTTTTCAGATGCGGCAGGCAATGCAAGTTATACCAAAAATGACAGCAGCTTGACTCATATTATGTCTGAAAAAACAGGCGGTGATTTTACCGCAACGGTCGGCACCAATACCAGTGCAGATACTTTGAATGTCGAATTATGGAATGCGGACTTAGGGACATTAACCGCAACGGATTATGAAACTATTAATTTAAAATCTGTTGTGGGAGAAGGATCAACTAGCACCGAAAATGTGGTAACAACTCTCGCTAATAGTTCCGCTTCTACCCTTGTGATAACAGGCGATACCGATTTAATCATTACTAATGCCTTAGCCCAAGGTACGGTGGATGCGTCTACTTTTACGGGTAAATTATCGATTATAGGTTCTGGTGCGGCGGATACATTAAAAGGCGGAACCTCTGATGACTTGATAACAGGAGGCGCGGGTGTTGATACCTTAACAGGTGGCACAGGAAATGATAAATTCATGACCCTTTCATCTGCGGATGTGGACACAACCAATGGCGTCATTACCGATATTATTACCGATTTTGCAAGTGGTACAAATCAAATTGGCGGCTTAGCGGCGGGATCTGCAAGCAATTATTTTGAAGATACAACGCCTGGGCTTAATTTGACCAGCTTATTGGCACTTGCCGATGTTAAGTTAGATGGAACTGTGAAGTATTATGCCGCCAGTGTGGGTGCGGATACTTATGTGGTTGCCGATGATAATGGCACAGGCTATACCGACGTGATTAAATTAACAGGCGCAAGTTTAGATAATATTGATAGCGCGAGTATTATCGCGTAATTACGATTTTTACATCCTCCAACATTAAGCTGACAGTGCGGTTAAAAAGGCCTGTCAGCTTTTTTTATACGCTTTACCGCGACAATAACGCCTTGGCAACGTGCATTCTAAAATTCCCACTCACAGGTTGATTAATAAATAACGCAAAGGGTGTCCAGCGATTATTTTTATATAAATACCCTGCATAGGTGCTTACGCCTGTCAGCGTGCCTGTTTTCGCAAAAATGCTATTATTTTGGGATTTCATCAAGTTTCTATAGGGTAAAAATTCTTTTAAGACCTGAAGCATTTCATTGGCACTTATAAAGTTTTTACGCGATAAGCCAGCGCCTTCATAAAAGGTTCGATCCCAATTAAATAATGCTTTTACTTGTTTTGAATAAGCTTGTCGAGATTTTTTAATGGTGGCAGGTTGACCTTGATGCTCAGCCCCCAGCATCATAAACAATTGATTGGCAATAAAGTTATTTGAATATTTCAACATGGCGGCAATCGTTTCAGATAAATTTTTACTATTCGAATGTTGATAATAAGGCGTTTGTTGGCTGAATGCTTGTCTTGACGTGATTGCACCTGAGACTTTAATTCCGTGTTGTTGCAGTTTTACCCGAAATACCTCGGCAAAATAGGTGGCGGCATAACGTTGTTCTTGTAAATTAACCCGATGTTTACCACGCGGTAATTGTTTTCCAAAACGACGCATTAAAGGGGTTAATGGCGTTTGTTCTTCGCCACTGGAAATACCACGTTTAGTACGGCGAATACTCAATGTATTAAAATTAACCGCTAAGGCACTTAAGGGCGCATCGTAAGGATTATTGGTACGTGAACGACCATCAATAAAAATATTATCCTCAAAATAGGAATCATCAACATTCAGCCCCTTGATTTCAGTCAATCCCTTGGCTTTTAAACCTTGAATCATCGTGTCTAATTCTTCAGAGGTTAAATAAGGGTCACCATAGCCTTTGACCGTTAGGACTAAACGCTTATCTAGAAAAAAATCCGTTTTAAAATGATGGTCAGGATTCCAAGTTTTAAGCGCGAGTAAAGCGGTTAACACCTTTAAGGTGGAGGCAGGCACGCGCAATTTATTGGCACGTAAATTATGCTTAGAATCTCCTTCTACCGCCAAGCTTGCTTTTGACATTTGATGTAAACGTTGCAGGCTGGATTTGGCAAAAGTTGGTGATGAGAATAACGTTAATAAAAGAAAACAGAGGGTGAAATAATTATTTTTCATTTAGTTTTGTTTCTGCAAAAAAGTTCATGAATAAAATGGAATACTTGGATTTATGTGAATGTTTTAAACAACGCGAACATGTGGAATATCAAAGCAAGCTTAATCCCTAAAGTTCTCGAATTGTAATGGTAGTTCAATAGAACTTTCACTTCTCAAGAAGGCAATCACTTGCTGTAAATCATCGCGTTTTTTTCCTGTTACTCTGAGCTTTTCACCTTGAATAGCGGTTTGTACTTTTAGTTTTTTATCTTTAATTAACTTTACTATTTTTTTTGCAATCGGGGTTTCAATGCCTTGATTCAGGCTTACAGGTTGCTGTGCTGTTTTACCGACATTTTGAATCTTTCCTGTTTCCATACAGGCAATATCAACCCCACGTTTCGTCATTTTTGAAAATAAAATCGGCAGCATTTGCTGAAGTTGAAAACTTGACTCTGCCTTCATGGTAATGCTGTCATCCTCTAAATCAAAGTGTGCATTGGTACCTTTAAAGTCAAATCGTGTACTCACTTCTTTATTGGCTTGATCGACCGCATTATGAACTTCATGAGCGTCAAATTCCGAAACTATATCAAATGATGGCATGGTATTTTAGGGGGTAAATAAAAAGGAAATTTACTATAGTTCTGTTTCCCCTATTTTTCAATATTTTAATGAAATTAAGGCAAAGTGTAGGGCAATAAAGAATTGTAAGTAATTGATTTATAATAATCAGTAGGAATCATTGATTTGGATTATACTATTACTTAACTGATGGATAGAATTGCCCTAAAACATTATTGAGAAAATAGGTAAATAAAATGAAAAAACTCTTAATACTATTTTTACTAACCTTTAGTAGTCATTTGTTTGCACTGACAGGACTTATCCCTGCTGCTTATTACCCCTCTTATGTAAGGTTGTTTCCAGATATTAATTATGAAGGACATACTCAGATTCATTACCCTTTTTTTGGGAAAGTTGAGAGGGGAACGAATATTCTTGACTTACGTAATAAAAAGTTTATCAACGGAGCTTATGATAACTATAATGATATCATCAGTTCAATTCAAGTTTCTAAAGGCTGTAGCGTGACATTATATGAGGATATTAACTATCAAGGACGCTCAGAGATCTTTACTGAGAGCGATCCTGATTTACGTGATAATTTTATTGCTAATGATAGCGTCTCTTCATTAAAAGTTTCTTGCGAACCTCTTTTTCTTCATATTTCTCCACCTACTGGGCATTATGTAACGAGCCAAACTACGGATATAGTGATTATCATGACCAAGCCAGTGTTTACCAGTAATATTTTTGGGGAGGCTCGGATGCAAAACTATGATTTTCATAAAGCAACATTTGACGGCGCTCCTATCACGGAATTTTTCAATGACTGTATTCAAATGGGTACGCTTTCTGACAAAGAAGGCAAAAGTTTTAGATGCCCAGCTATTCCCATGAAAAATATACAAGCAGGAGAACACGTATTGACAGTTGAGGTAAAAGTAGGCTGCTGTCATTTTGAGAGTAAAACAGTGAAATGGACTGTTTTAGATAATAAAGAATTACCATAATTAACCGTGGTTAGCCCAAGTATTAAAGGCTTATTTTTTCGATAAGGCTGATAACCCTAAGGGATCATTTTTATTAATCCCTTCCATAAATGGCAGGCGGCGATCTTGGTTGGTAATTTGATAAACTTGCCCCAGCCAATTATTAAAAATAGCCTTAGCCGTATC
>JAGLEW010000192.1 GCA_023144875.1 Methylococcales bacterium | reverse complement strand
AAAAAAACGGATCACTTCGCGTTTATATTCTTTTAATAAACTAATATCATCGTATTCAGGGTGTC
Source organism: Methylococcales bacterium (assembly GCA_023144875.1). Lineage (GTDB taxonomy): Bacteria > Pseudomonadota > Gammaproteobacteria > Methylococcales > Methylomonadaceae > WTBX01. Next base: position 2,654 of record JAGLEW010000192.1, on the reverse strand, counting down.
CTTGAAAATACACAATCCGAAAACCATCTTCACTTACGGCTAAATGAACCCCCGCTGTTTCACTGGTGACTAATACTCTAATCCCTTTTTCTAACATATCTGTGGCTGGAATTTCATTAAAACGTGAATGTGGCACATCAAAGCGGGTGTTACTTTCTGCGATCAAAGGGTGGATTGGTAATGTACGATTAATCACCGTATGTGAAAAAACCCCCCAACATTTATAACCCAGAGCGGTGCGTTTAATATTATGACAATATTGAATCAGCGCATGGGTTGCCAAGCAAGAACACAAGGTTGAGGTAACATTTTTTTTCGCCCAGTCAAATACCTCAGTTAACGGTTGCCAAAACGGTTCTTGCTCTAAATTAGGATGAGTGACATTAGCACCGCTGATAATAAGCGCATCTAAACCATCGCGTTTAATTTTTTCAAAGGTATCATAATATTGCTCAATATGTTGTTGCGTTTTATCACTGCGTTTAAGCCCTTTGATCGTAAACAAATGAATATGAAACTGTGCGATCTGATTACACGCACCGACAAGCCGCATAAATTGGCGCTCGGTGGCTTCTAATGCCGTATCGGGCATCATATTTAAAATGCCAATGTGTAATTCGCGTATATCTTGATGTGCGGCGGTTTCCAGCGGCAAAATATTTTCCCCCTCTGCGGTGAGTCGTTTAAAGGTGGGTAAATCCGTGTGAGCAATTAAGGGCATGATTAATCGGTGGTTTGCTGAGTAAGCGCTTTGGTGATCAATTGAATGAAATCGGTTTCATCGACAATGTTAGCAAATTCATCCGCCATAATCGTATAACCATAGTCTTTGGCAATGGCTTCATAACGTGGCACACGGGATTTAAATAAATACGGAAAAACCCAGCACACAAAGTCATTAGGCGATATTTGGTTGCAATCCGTTATGCCGTTCAGCTGCATAAATTTTTCTAAATGTACCTCTAAAAAATCCTCTCGATAATACAACGGTTTTGGCTTTAACTCCGCTCGCTTGACGATGGCTTGCTCTAAACTTGATGGTACTTTTACATAAAGAATTAAACTGTGCTCGGCCAAGGTTTCTAATACCTTAGGTGAATCAAGTTCACAGACACTGCCGCCCGCATCATTTAAAAAATAGTTATAGCCATAAATATCATGGGCTTTATGAATAAATTTTGGCACATCCAGCATGGCATTAATTTCTGCGTGTAAATGCAGTTGTTGGCGGCGTTTAAACTCAGCATAAGGGATGCCACCTTTTTTTGAATTGCCGAGTTTTCCTATAAATTCAGACACGACCGCTAAATTATTGATGCCAATATTGTTACGAATATAAATAGAATCTGACAATAATAATTTGCGTAAAACAGGGTTTTTCATCGCTTCAGATTTAATATTATCTAAAATGGGTTCATTTAAATAATGGGTTCCAATCCGATAATCGCCTGAATAATGAAACCACTTATCCGTCGGTAATTTTTTTGCAAGCCGTGTTTTACCCACCCCTGACATGGCTAATAAGGTAATACTTTTATGTTCCCAATTGAGAAATTGTTCCGCTGTCATCCGCATATTTTTATCCTATTCGTTGCACGTGCCATTGCGATATTGGCTTCATTTAAGGTAATCTAGCCACTAATTTATCCAATTTATGAACGCTATGGCAAGCTCTCAGAAAAAAATTTTATCGGCGCTGATTCTTTTTATTTTCAAATTCATGTTCAAACACCCTTGGGCATTATTGTTTTTATTGCTTATTCCAGTGGGCTGGTATAGCTTCGAAGTGTTTATTGCCCGACCTGCGTTAAGTTTTCACGGCACACCTCAAGCCCAAAGCTGGCTTGCACCTTCGACATGGACGCGGGTATTACGCAGTGATGCTTTCATGGTGGGTTATTCCGATATTCGCGGCAATCCATTATGGGTCACTTATAAAATTAAAACCATTCCAAAAGGCGCACAGCGATTAAAAAGACCCTCAGGCTTTAAAACCGATTGGCGCAGTTTTAATGAAGTCAAACATGCCGATTATACGGGCAGTGGTTATGACCGAGGTCACATGGCACCCAATTACGCGATCAGCATTTTATTTGGAAAAGCGGCACAAATAGAAACTTTTTTCATGACCAATATCACGCCTCAAAAACCGAAATTAAACCGTAAGCTTTGGCAACGTTTGGAAGCGGCAGAAATTTCACATTTCACCCAATTTTCAAAAGAAGTTTGGGTGACGACAGGCACGGTGTTTACAGGAAAAACCAAGACCTTAAAAAATGCTTCACATGTTGATATTCCAAGTGCTTTTTATAAAATATACGCGGCACAAAGTCATAATAATACAATCAAAGTCTTAGCTTTTTTAATGCCTCAAAACGTAAAAGGCAATGAGCCACTGGATCAATTTGTCGTTAGTATTGATAAAGTTGAAGAAGTGACGGGCTTAGATTTTTTCTCTGAACTAGAAGACACTCTCGAAGACAGCCTTGAAGCGTCTATTAACCCGAAACCGTGGAAACTGATTGAAGTCTCTACCCGACCCTCACGTTTTTAATGATAAAACCCTCAAATTTTTCCGCCGTTATTTTTGATATGGACGGGCTGGTTCTCGAAACTGAAACCGCCTATTTAATTGGCTGGCAACAAGCGGTTGA
>JAGLEW010000191.1 GCA_023144875.1 Methylococcales bacterium | reverse complement strand
CATAGGCTTGATAAATAATTCGTTTATACGCCCCTGCTTCACCTTTTTCTAAAATTTCCCAACCAAGTGTGGTTTTTGTATTTCGTCTTTTAGCAGAAATATATTTTCCTGTAGAAATTTGTTCTTTGGCTTTTTTTAGAGAAGTTCTTACCGATGTTTTTGCAGGAAAACTTTTCCCCATCGAGCTGATTACAAATTTAAAGCTACATCCACTATTAGTAGGCACTTTTGTAAAAAGTACTAATTTTGATGTCGGATCACCGCTCATTTTATGCCAACCTGCTGGGATGGTAAATGAAAATCCGTAGGTTTTATTTTCATAAGTAACCTCTTTTTCTGAGCCTGTTTGAGTTGCTCCATCCGCGGTGCTAACCGTACCGCCTGTTGCTGCTGAACCTAGTGTGCTTAATGCGCCTGTGGTACTGGTTGGCACGCAAGCGGTGGTTAGCAGTGTTAAGCCTGCGGTAATAAGTGCTACGAGAATTTTTTTGTTCATAGTAAAAATTATATTAGTATAAAAAGAGGGGGCAGTGTCAAGGCTATAGGGCTTTATTGTCAATACAAAACCTGATTTATGCGACCAAGTTACGATTTTCGAGCTTCTTTTATCAGCTCATAGGCTTTAGTAATTTGCTGGGTTTTTTCTTTAGCTAAGGTCATCATCGCTTCAGGCAACCCTTTTGCCGCTAGTTTATCAGGATGATTTTGGCTCACCAAAGTTCGGTACGCTTTTTTAATGTCAGCATCACTGCTGTTTGAACTAACGCTTAAGACCTCATAGGCATCATTAAGGTTGTTTTTTGAATACAGTGCTGCCTGTGACTGTTGCTGTTGTTTATAATATTGTTGAAAACGATATTGGGCTTGAACACGGCGTTTAACGCGTAAATATTGACGGTGTGAAAGCTTAAAATGTTGACAGATACCCAGTAATAACGCTTCTTCATTTTCGTGTAAATGACCATCCGAAAATGCCGCTTGTACTTGAATTTCTAAAAACATGAGCGGTAAATGTTTTCGATGACCGCAGTATTTTTGAAAGTCGTCTAAGGTTTGAATAAATGGAAAATTATTTTTCTTTCCTTCGTTAAAAAGCGCAATGGCTTCATTACGCTTTTCAGGCGTCAATTGCATCTGATCCATAATATGCGACGCTAAGTCAATTTCAGCTTTTGAAACAATACCATCAGCTTTTGCAAGATGCCCCATGACAGGAAACGTTGTCGCAAAAAAAACTTGCTGTACACTTTGGGGTTCTTCTAGGTTAAGATACGCTAATGAACGGGTTTTTGCTCTGTCAAAAAGGTGCCCAACCGCCCCGCCAATCACTGCACCGAGACCATGACCGATCATAAATCCTGCTATTGCACCAAATGCTTTGCCTTTCCAACTCATGGTTTTTTTAAATCCTGTGGGACGTATTATAAAAGTGATAAAATTAAAAGACTGATTATACCTAAAAAGACCGCAAAAGATTATGAACATTCCTGAAACACTGTATGAATCTTCGCTATCGTCACTACGTTTACTTGCTAAAGGTAAAGTACGCGACATTTACGAGATAGATGAAAATTATATGTTAATTGTAACCACAGATCGGTTGTCCGCTTTTGATGTTATTTTGCCCGAGCCTATTCCTGGAAAAGGTTGCGTCTTAACCAATGTCTCTAATTTTTGGTTTTATAGAACCAGTGCCTTGATTGCCAATCACTTGGAAAATATCCCTTTAGAAACCGTTATTCATGATGCGGATGATTTAGCGCAAGTTCAAGGCCGTGCGATTGTCGTAAAACGGTTAACACCTCTGCCTATTGAAGCAATTGTTCGAGGTTATTTAATTGGCTCAGGGTGGAAAGATTATCAAAAAACAGGCAAAATTTGCGATCTTCAATTATCAGAAGGTTTGCAACAAGCGCAAAAACTGCCTGAAGCACTGTATACCCCTTCAAGCAAGGCGGATGTAGGCGCGCATGATGAAAATATTAGTTTTGAACATACTGTTGAATTATTAGGTCGTGAAATGGCTGAAAAAGTACGTGATATGAGCCTTAAGCTTTATAAAGTTGCCGCGGATTATGCCAAATCGTGCGGTATTATTATTGCAGACACTAAATTTGAATTTGGCGTTGATACACAGAATAAATTATACTTAATTGATGAAGTTTTAACGCCTGATTCCTCTCGATTTTGGGCGGTTGAGCATTATAAAGTCGGCATCAGTCCTCCCAGTTTTGATAAACAATATATTCGTGATTATTTGGAAACCTTAGCGTGGGATAAAACCGCACCTGCGCCAAAATTACCAGAATCAGTCCGATTAAAATGTGCTGAAAAATACCGCGAAGCGGAAGCAAAATTAATTTGAAATGGAAGTAACCGCTGTGGATATTGAATTAAAGTCATTAATCACTGAATTGGGGCAGACATTACAAGCAAATAATTTAGTGCTATCGGTGGCAGAATCATGTACTGGTGGCGGTATTTCGGAGGCGATTACTGCTATTGCTGGCAGTTCTCATTGGTTTGACTGTGGGTTTGTAAGCTATAGTAATCAATCTAAAATAAAAATGCTGGCTGTTAAACCTAAAACCCTCGAAATTTTTGGGGCAGTGAGTGATAAAACCGCATTAGAAATGGTTGCAGGGGTACTTAAAAAAAGTCAGGCTGATAGCGCGGTTGCAGTGACAGGCATTGCAGGCCCTGCGGGGGGAAATGTTGACAAACCCATTGGAACTATTTTTATTGCATGGCAAAGCCAAAATAGCACAGCAATTGTTAAAAGATATTTATTTAAGGGGGATCGTGATGAGATTCGACAACAAGTGATTGTTCAGGCTTTAAAAGGGGTTAAAATACCCTAATTCAATTTTTTATATATTTAAAATATTATGGCGATTAATAAAATTCTACCGCTGAAATTTTCTCCAATGCACCGCTTACAATGGGAAGAAGCTCAACAAAAAGAGGTTATTTTATACCCAGAAGGCATGGTTGAATTAAATCAGCCGTCGGCAGAAATTTTAAAGCTATGCGATGGTATTCGAGTACTTGGCGATATTGTAGAAACTTTAGAAGCAAAATTTGCAACCACGGGTCTTGAAAAAGATATTGTTAATTTTTTAGAGGATGCATTGAAAAATGGCTGGATCCAGCAAAATTAAAATTACTCCGCCACGATGGTTATTGGCAGAACTGACTTATGCTTGTCCTTTGCAATGTCCTTATTGCGCAAATCCTTTAGATTACCAACGTCATTCAAAGGAGTTATCCACCGAAGACTGGAAGCGTGTGCTGACACAGGCACGAAAAATGGGTGCAGTACAACTGGGGTTATCAGGTGGTGAGCCTTTAGTCAGAAAAGATTTAGAAGAAATCGTTCAACATGCGCGTGCATTAGGTTATTACACCAATCTAATTACTTCAGCTTATGGCATGGATGAGGCTCGTATTATTGCCTTAAAAGAAGCAGGCTTGGATCATATTCAGGTGAGTATTCAGGCGAGTAGTCGAGAGTTGAGTGATTATTTAGCAGGGACAAAATCTTTTGAGCATAAAAAACAGGTTGCACGTTGGGTAAAAAAACAAGGCTATCCAATGGTATTATGTGTGGTCATTCATCGAGAAAATATTGATGAAATGCCTCAAATATTAGCGATGGCTGAAGAGCTTGATGCGGATTATTTAGAGTTGGCTAATACTCAATATTACGGTTGGGCACATGCAAATCGTGATTTATTATTGCCCACTCAAGCACAATTTACGAAAGCGGAAAAAATAGCGCAGGCTTTTAAAGAAAAAGTCGAAGGTAAAATGAAAATTTACTATGTGGTGCCTGATTTTTATGAAGATCGCCCTAAAGCGTGCATGAATGGTTGGGGAACTACTTTTTTGACCATTGCGCCTGATGGCGTTGCATTACCTTGTCATTCTGCGCGTGAATTACCAGAGCTTAATTGCCCGAATGTCAATGAATTTAGTATTGAGGAAATTTGGCATCACTCAAAAGCATTTAACTTTTTTAGAGGCGATCAATGGATGCAAGAGCCTTGTCGCAGTTGCGATGAAAAAGAAAAAGATTTTGGGGGCTGCCGCTGTCAGGCTTATTTATTACAAGGGGATATGTATGCCGCCGACCCTGTTTGCAGTAAATCGCCTCAACATCATTTGATTCAAGAAGCCATTGATTCTGCCGCCAAGCATGATAATACTCAAAATGAACAACCCCTTATTTTTCGAAACAGTAAGAATTCACGTCTTTATTAACTCTTTAAATTAACTAAAAAATATGGCAACGCTTAGTTTTCATGGAAAGCCGATTCACACCTGTGGTGAACTCCCTAATGTTGGTTCAAAAGCACCTGATTTTGAACTGGTCAATGGGCGATTAAAAAATATTACCTTGAAAAATTATCAAGGAAAACGCAAAATTTTAAGTATTGTCCCGAGTTTAGATACCCCAACCTGCGCGACTGCGACACGTATGTTTAATCAAAAAGCCGCCCGTTTGGAAAATACGGTTGTGTTGGTTATTTCAGAAGATTTACCGTTTGCCCAAGGGCGTTTTTGTGAAACTGAAAATATTAAGGATGTTATTGCCTTGTCGTGTTTTCGTTCAACGTTTGCCAAAGATTATGGGCTTCGATTAAGTGATAGTTTGCTAAAAGGCTTAACAGCTCGAGCGGTGATGGTGCTTGATGAGCAAGATAAGATTATTTACAGTCAATTTGTCACGGAAATTACTGATGAGCCTGATTACAAAACCGTATTAGCGATATTAAATAATGATGATTCAAAGTGATTACGCAAGACGATGATCATCATTACATGGCAAAAGCATTAGCGTGTGCGGCGAAAGGGCGTTATACCACCGACCCTAATCCCCGTGTGGGGTGTGTCTTAGTAAAAAATAATAGAATGATTGCCGAGGGCTGGCATAAAAAGGCAGGGGAAGGACATGCAGAGGTCGAGGCTTTAAAAAAAACAACCGAAGCCGAAGGCTCAACCGCTTATGTTACGTTAGAGCCATGTTGTCATCAAGGAAAAACACCCGCTTGCTCTGAAGCGCTGATTAAAGCAAAAGTGGCACGAGTTGTGATCGCGATGCAAGATCCAAACCCTTTAGTTGCAGGGAAAGGTATTAAAAAGCTTCAACAAGCAGGGCTTATAGTTTGTTGTGGTGTCTTAGAGCAAGATGCAAAGGTCTTAAACAAAGGTTTTATTAAACGCATGGAGCAAGGTTTGCCTTTCATTCAAAGCAAATTAGCCATGAGTTTAGATGGACGAACTGCAATGGCATCGGGCGAAAGTAAATGGATTACAGGAGTGGATGCTCGCCAAGATGTTCAACGTTTACGAGCCGCAAGTTCAGTTATTTTAACAGGAATAAATACGGTTTTAGAGGATGATCCTTCGTTAAATGTCCGATTAGATGAGCCAGCTTTACAACCGATTCGTGTTATTTTGGATAGCCGTTTACAAATGCCTATTACGGCAAAAATGGTTTCGTTAGCAGGTGAATGTTGGATTTTAAGTTGTTCTGATGATGATGTTAAGAAACAAGCTTTGGAATCCGTAGGGTTTAAGGTTTATAGTTTGCCTGAAAAAAAAGGTCGATTAGACTTAAAGCAGGTTTTTTTATTTTTAGCAAAACAGCAGGTTAATCAGGTATTAATTGAAGCGGGAGGCATTTTAAATGGGGCTTTGCTTGAAACAAGGCTTGTTGATGAGTGGGTGGTTTACATGGCACCTGTAATTTTAGGAGATCAAGCACGTGGATTATTCCATTTACCTAAGCTACAGACAATGATTGATAAAAAGCAGTTAACACTACAAAATATACGCCAAATTGGAAAAGATATAAAATTAACATTTTCACGCTAAACTGGAGCTCATAACCGGATTTGAACCGGTGACCTCTTCCTTACCAAGGAAGTGCTCTACCGACTGAGCTATATGAGCTTGGAGATATATTGGAGCGGGTGATGGGAATCGAACCCACATAATCAGCTTGGAAGGCTGGAGTTCTACCACTGAACTACACCCGCACATATTTTTTAGGATAAAGTGGTGGAGGGGGGAGGATTCG
>JAGLEW010000190.1 GCA_023144875.1 Methylococcales bacterium | reverse complement strand
TCCGTTACTTTAGCCAGCTATTATGGCTCATTAATGATTTTATGTCAAATATTATTTTATCTTTGTGTTTAATTCGTTCATTGCGCTACGGATATTAGCTGAAATTAAGGTTGCCATAACCACATCGACTCGATAAAAGCCCTCTAAAATAGCGGTCATCTCTATTTTAGAAGGTTTTGATAGAACATAATCTGCAACGGGTTTGCCAGCACTAGGACGATCAATCCCCACTCTTAAACGATAAAAATCTTTGGAACTTAAATGCGCAATAATATCACGCAGTCCATTATGCCCCGCATGTCCGCCCCCTTTTTTTAGCTTGATAATACCTGCAATAAAATCAAGCTCATCATGTACAACCAAAATTTGTTCAGGGGTAATTTTATAATAATGTGCAATGCTATTTACAGCTTGCCCACTGTTGTTCATAAAAGTGCTTGGTTTTAATAATAAAATTTTTTGGGCATTAATGACGCAACTTGCAAGCGAGCCATGAAATTTTGATTCTTGTCTCCAAGCGCCACTATAGTTAGAAACAAGTTGATCTAAAAACAAAAACCCAGCGTTATGCCGGGTTTTTTCATATTGAGGTCCAGGGTTTCCTAAACCAACAATTAATTTAATCATTCAGCGCTGGTTTCTTCTTCGGTTTCTTCTTCATCGCCTTTTGAGACGCGTGAGGCAACAATAGAAGCAACGGCAAGGTCATGCCCTTCTCCTTGAGTTAACTCAACAATTTGAACCCCTTCAGGTAAAATTATTTCAGATAAATGAACAGATTCACCAACATCAAGATTTTCTAGATCAACTTGCAAATATTCTGGTAAGGCGGAAGGCAAACAGCTTATTTCAACTTCGACTCGAGCATGCGTTGCAACGCCGCCTTTTTTAACCCCTAATGCCTCATTTTCATTAATAAAATGCAATGGAACATGCATTTTTAATTGCTCATTTTCATTGATCCGCATAAAATCCATATGTAGGACTTGAGGTTTCGCAGGATGACGCTGAAGGTCTTTTAGAACTGCTTTTTCGGCTTTACCATCCACACTAATTTCAAGAATATGAGAATAAACAGCCTCATTTTCAAGGCGTTTTATCACATCATTGTGATTTAAGGTAATTAAAGCAGGGGCAGACGAACCTCCGTAAATGATGGCGGGTACATTACCTTGACGACGTACAGCACGAGCAGTACTAGTTCCTGATTTTTCGCGGCTCGCTGCTACAAATTCAAATACGTTAGACATTTTTTTCTCCAAAGCGTGTGTCTTAAAACACTTAAATAATAATGATTAATCAACATAAAGCGAACTGACGGACTCGCTTGCAGCTATACGGCGTATGGTTTCCGCTAGCATATCGGCAACACTTAATTGCCTAACATTTTTTAACGCCAATAACTCAGCGGTTAAGGGAATGGTATCCGTTACGATAAGCTCATCTAGAACGGAGGCTTTTAAGTTAGCGGCAGCCGTTCCTGATAAAACAGGGTGGGTACAGTATGCCACGACATTAATAGCGCCATTTTTTTTCAAAGCACTGGCAGCATGACAAAGCGTACCCGCGGTATCAACTAAATCATCTATCATGACGCAGGTTTTACCAGAAACATCGCCAATAATATGCATAATTTCAGACACATTTGCTTTAGGGCGACGCTTATCTATAATGGCTAAATCAGCATCATCTAAACGTTTTGCCAAGGCTCTGGCGCGGACAACACCACCGACATCAGGCGATACAACAATTACATTATCATATTTTTGACGCCAAATATCACCAAGTAAAATAGGGGAAGCATAGACATTGTCAACAGGAATATTAAAAAAACCTTGAATTTGATCGGCATGTAGATCAACAGTTAGTAGGCGGTCAGCCCCTGCTTCATCAATAAGGTTGGCTACTAATTTTGCGGTAATCGGAACACGAGCAGATCGAGTTCGTCTGTCTTGGCGAGCATACCCGAAATAAGGCATGACCGCAGTAATTCGAGAGGCAGAAGCACGTTTTAGTGCATCTATCATGACCAATAATTCCATTAGGTTATCATTGGTAGGAGAGCAGGTCGGCTGAATGACAAAGACATCTCGCCCTCTCACGTTTTCTTCGATTTCAATTGCGAGTTCACCATCGCTAAATCGTCCGACACTGGCCATTCCTAAACGAAGATTCAATTTTTTGGCGATGCCTTCGGATAAGGCTTTGTTAGCATTACCTGAAAATACCATCAAAGAGGTATCACTCATTTTGAGCATTCCTAAAGGTTTCATTGAATAAAAGAATGGCTGGGCCGCCAGGATTCGAACCTGGGTATGCGGAGATCAAAACCCCGTGCCTTACCGCTTGGCGACGGCCCAATATTGAAAATACGTCTAAAATAAATTAAGCTTTTTATTGAGCATTGAGGTATTCATCCCTTTGGATAAATAAGTCTGCCAATTTTCTTTTAAAGCATTGTAAGCTAATATTGCTAATTCATAGGACTCAAATTGTACAAAGACACAAGCACCTGTCCCTGTTAATCGTGCCGTTCCAAATTCTGAAAGTGCAAGTAGCGCTTTTTTTATAGACGGATTTAACGTGCAGACAACATTTAAACAATCATTTTGTTGCTGTCCTGCAAGAAAGTCGGCTATTGTGATGATTTTACTATCGCGTGTCAAGTCTTGGTGTGAAAATATTTCGCCCGTATCAACATGGCAATCAGGCTTTATAATAACAACCCATTGTTCTGGAATAGTTATTTTTTTTAATTTTTCGCCAATTCCTTCAGCCCATGCTGAAAATCCATAGATAAAAACAGGGACATCGGCACCTAATTGCAATCCTAGCGCCATTAATTTTTCTATTGAAAGTCCTAACCCCCAGAGTTTATTTAAAACTAAAAGCGTGGTTGCCGCATCTGAGCTTCCACCACCTAAGCCACCGCCCATCGGTAAGTTTTTTTCAATTTCAATTTTCACGCCTTGTGGGTAATTACTGTTTTGCTTTAAAAGTATTGCCGCCCGAACCGTAAGATCTGTCGCCTCAGGAACACCATCAAGAGGTGATTTTAAGCAGACTTTATCTTCTTCTAAAGGATGAAAGGTTAACCAGTCACAAAAATCCAATAGCTGAAAAATGGTTTGTAAGGAATGATAACCATCGGCTCTACGATTGGTAATTCTGAGCATTAAGTTAAGTTTTGCAGGTGCAGGCCATGCTTCTTTCCATGCTATTTCTAAGGTTTTATGACTCATTTTAAAATCCATTCATCAATAATTAATTTTAATCGTGTTTTATTTTGAAAGGCTTTTAATTTTTGTGGAACCCATTGTTCATTTGATTGTTGCATCTGAAAATACTGAATAATCCAGTCATTTTGTTTAAAACCATCCGCTAATGCAGTAAATTTATGAGCGGGGTCAGTTAACCCTAAGACCCAATACCTCAAAGATTGTACGGGAATTTGCATTCCAAGTTGCTGCTTAATAAACCCATTTATATCTGTTGAATGTAAAGTTTTTCCATCACCACGATCCAAAATAACGGCTTCCTTTGATACAATTAATATCCCACCTGTTTGTCCCAATGGGCCTGATAGTTTTAAAATATCTTCCTTTTCAGTGTGTGACCATTCAATAGAAGCCGACCACGATTCTTTATTATCTTGGATAGCAAGCCTGCCTTTAAACGACCACTGTTTGAGTTGATACAGGGCATTTTCTGGCGATATGGAATATTTATCTTCCACAGGCTTGATGACTTTAGTGGTACATCCTTGTGAAAGAGCGATAACCAATAAGAAAAATAAAGCCTTAAAAAACAACACCTTTAATTTATTTCTTTATCTAAAAGTCGGGTTTTAACATCCAGTAAATATTCATTTTCAGGCTGTTTGAGCATGGCTTCTTTAATCAATTGACGTGCTTCCATTTTTTTATTTAAAACCCACAATACTTCCGCAATATGAGCAATCGTTTCATTTTCAGCACTGGTATCTTTCAGTTTTTCACGTGCATTTAACAAATGTTTAAGGGCGGCTTGAAAATCCCCTTGTTTAAATTTTAACCAGCCATAACTATCAATAATACTGCCTTCATCAGGCTCTAATGCAAGTGCTTGTTTTAAATAGGATTCCGCTTCTGAATAACGAGTGGTTTTTTCTGTTAGGGTATAGCCTAGGGCATTTAACGCCGAAACATTTTTAGGGTCTTGGGTTAAAATTTTATTTAAATCCGATTCAGCGGTAGCAAGATCATCTAATTTATCAGCAATTAAAGAACGGCTGTATAAAGCTTCTTCCTCTGTGGGGAATTCTTGCAAGGCTTTGGTTAAAATATTAAATGCTTTTTTATAATTTTTTTGTTTATCGTGAATTTGTGCCTGTATCAGAAAAATATCCAATCGTTGATCTGGATATAATTTAAACAATTTTTTTACCTTTTGTTCGGCTGATTTAAACTTTTTCTGGGCAAATAAAACGGAAATAATGCCTCGTGTGGCTTTAAACTGCAGCTCTTTATTTTTCACCTTTTTAAACGTTGTTAAAGCTTCGGTAAAATTGTTTGCTTCTAAGGCTTGATTTGCTGAAAACATCCTCAATTCATCCCGTAACCTTAAGGCTTTCTCCCATTTAGGTTGAGTTTTAAGTGCTTTATCAATTTTTTGATGGGCTTTTTTAAGATCTTTTTGTCGCAGTGCCAAAATAGATTGTGACAATAAAATAGTGCCGTTTTTAGGGTATTTTTGCCCTAAGGTGGTTAATAATTTATCCGAAAGCGCCAAATCTTTTTGAGAGCGTAAAACTTTTTGAATATCGAAGACCAGTTCATTAAAATCAGAAGGGTGACTTTTTTTAATGGCGGTTAAATGTGTTAAAGCAACGGCTTCATCTCTATTATTCAATGCAAGTGTTAATGCAATACGACGGGCAATAACATTGTTAGCATCTTTTTCTAACCATAATGAAACCACTTGCTCGGTTTTTGGGATATCTTCTAAAAATAACGCGATTCTTGCGGTTTTTTTAATCACATCAATATTATCAACCACCTCAATAACTTTCATATATTGCGTTAAGGCAAGCTTGTATTCTTTTCTTTGTAAAGCGGTTTCAGCGGTTAAAATCCACAACAATACATCCGATGATTGAGGCGTTTTTGAAACATAAGGAATGGTTTGAGAGACGGCTACATCATTTTCAATCACGCTACCTTGCGTAGAAATGAGAGGTTCTTTTGCTGTGTATTGACAGGCGCTTGCAAAAACAATTGCTGCGACAGGGATAATTTTTAAAAAGAACATGAGGCCTCCTCAAACTGAGTTAAAAGTAGTTTTCACAGAGTAGCAGAAAAAAAACCTAAATTTAAAAGGTTGATTTATACTTCTATGATAAAAACTTAATATTATTTAGAATAGAATTTATTTGATGACTTTTAAAAGCCCTCTATATGACACTGATTGCTCTAGGAATTAATTATAATACTGCGCCAGTCTCTATCCGTGAGCGTTTAGCTTTCCCCACAGAGACCCTGAACACAGCATTACAACAACTGTTACACACTAAACCTATTCAGGAAGCGGCGATTTTATCAACCTGCAATCGAACTGAGTTCTATTGTCAATCAGAGATCAAGGATAAGCAAGCACTTATTGACTGGATTGCGGAAAGCAGGCAAGTTAATCCGCAAGATTTTACACCTTACCTCTATAGTTATGAAGATAACCAGTTTATTCGGCATATTTTTAGAGTTGCCTGTGGTTTGGACTCCATGATTTTGGGCGAGCCTCAAATTTTGGGACAAATGAAAACCGCTTATCAGGCGGCAAATGAAGCAGGCACACTTGGAAAATATTTAGGTAAGCTGTTTCAACATACCTTTTCTGCCGCTAAAAAAGTTCGCACAGATACTGCTATCGGTTCAAGTCCCGTTTCCGTTGCCTTTGCTGCCGTACAATTAGCGCAACAAATTTTTGATAAACTCAGCGAGCAAACCGCCTTACTAATTGGGGCAGGAGAAACCATTGAACTGACCGCGCGACATCTACACCAACAAGGAATTGGGCATATTATTATTGCAAATCGAACCTACGATAAAGCCCACACCTTAGCCGCACAATTTAATGGTTATGCCATTGCCTTATCTGAACTACCAAAACATCTTTCCGAAGCGGATATAGTGGTATCATCAACTGCCAGCCAACTGCCTATTTTAGGGAAGGGCTTATTAGAAAGTGCAATTAAAAAACGTAAACATAAACCTATTTTTATGGTGGATTTAGCCGTCCCTAGGGATATTGAGGCAGAAGTTGCCCAACTAAAAGACGTCTATTTATATACTGTTGATGATTTACAAAATACCATTAACGAAAATATGAATTCCCGTCGTCAAGCGGCTGAACAAGCTGAGGAAATTATTGATACTCAAGTTGAAACATTTTTAGGCTGGTTACGTTCCCAAGGCGCACAATCAACGATTAAAGATTATCGCTCGCAAGCGGATACGATTCGAGCACAAATGTTACAAAAATCTTTAGCGCAATTAAGCAAAGGTGACGACCCTGAAGCCGTTTTAACACGTCTTGCACATGGTTTAACCAATAAACTAATTCACACACCTAGCATTCAAATCCGAGAAGCAGGAATTAATGAACGTCCTGATTTAATTGCCGCTGCCAGAGAAATTTTTAAATTACAATCCCAATCATGAAAGCATCTATCCAGCACAAATTAGACCATTTAAGTGAGCGGTTTCACGAAATTGCCGCGCTTTTATCACAACCTGAAATTCAAGGCGATCAAAATAAATTTAGAAGTTTAAGTCAAGAATACGCACAACTAGAGCCGCTGGTTGATTGCTTTCAACAATACCAACATACTCAAGAAGCTATTGAGGGCGCAAAAGAAATGGCGCAGGACCCTGATCCTGACATGCGTGAAATGGCTAAAGAAGAACTCAAAGAAGCCAACACTGAAAAAGACAAGCTCCAGCAGCAATTACAAATTTTATTATTACCCAAAGACCCCAACGATAATCGCAATATTTATTTAGAAATTCGCGCTGGCACAGGCGGTGATGAAGCGGCGATTTTTTCAGGCGATTTAAGCAAAATGTATCAACGCTATGTGGAAAAAAAAGGCTGGAAAGCTGAAATTATTTCTGAAAATAGAGGCGATCACGGTGGCTTTAAAGAAATTGTATTAAGGGTTGTTGGGCAAGACGTATACTCACAATTTAAATTTGAATCGGGGACACATCGGGTTCAACGAGTACCTGAAACTGAATCGCAAGGACGGGTGCATACTTCAGCGTGTACCGTTGCGGTGATGCCAGAAGCGGAAGCGGTGGATGAAATTGAAATTAACTCAGGTGATTTACGAGTTGATACTTTTAGAGCCTCAGGTTCTGGGGGACAGCATGTCAATAAAACCGATTCGGCGGTACGTTTAACTCATTTACCGACAGGGGTTGTGGTGGAGTGCCAAGATGAACGTTCACAACATAAAAACCGTGCGCGGGCAATGGCTTTGTTGCAATCTCGTTTATTAGCTGCCGAGCAAGAAAAACACGATGCGGAGCAGTCTGAAAAACGTAAATCACAGGTAGGTTCAGGCGATCGTTCTGAAAAAATTCGTACCTATAATTACCCACAGGGACGGCTGTCAGATCATCGTATTAACTTAACCCTTTATAAATTAGATGACATTATGCAAGGCGCATTAGAACAAGTCATTCAACCTCTTATTCACGAACATCAAGCCGAGCTATTAACCCAATTAGGCGATCATTAGTGCCTCGAATTGATGTCTTATTAAGCGATGCAAAGGGTATCTTAACCTTAACGTCCGATTCTGCCGCTTTAGATGCCGAAGTATTATTATGTTTTGTCTTGAAAAAACCGCGTACTCATTTACGAGCTTGGCCTGAAAAAATTCTTAGCTCGGAAGAAATAGCTGTTTTCAAACAACTCATAAACAGGCGATCTGAAGGTGAACCTATTGCCTATTTAACAGGGCATAGGGAGTTTTGGTCGCGTGATTTTAAGGTTAATAACAGTGTCTTAATTCCTCGTGCAGATACTGAATTATTGATTGAATTAAGTTTAGCGCGAATACCCAATGACAAACCGTATAAAATTTTAGATTTAGGCACAGGCTCTGGCATTATTGGAATCACATTGGCATTAGAGCGTCCTAAGGCAACCATTATTGCCACTGATATTAGTTTGAATTCTTTAAAAACAGCTCAAAAAAATGCGACAGAACATCAGGTTGAGAATATATCATTTCAACACGGTCATTGGTTTTCAACGATAAAACCACAACAATTTGACCTCATTGTTAGTAATCCACCCTATATTGCCGAAAACGATCCTCATTTACAACAAGGGGATTTACGTTTTGAACCAGAACACGCATTAATCTCTAAAAACAACGGTTTAAATGATATTTCACATATTATACAATCAGCAAGTGTCTATTTAAAACCACAAGGAAGGCTCTTAATTGAACACGGCTATAATCAACAAAATGCGGTGCAAACACTTTTTCAAAACGCCTCCTATCAAAATATTCAGATTCAAACCGACTTAGCTCAACGCCCCAGAGCGGTATTAGGTCAAAAACCATTGGATTAAATAATAGACATAACTTTTAAAGTTTATTTTTAACTTGCTCCCCTAAATTTTAACCATATTCTCCTATGCAAATTACTTTAGACCCCGCTAAAAATATTGACGATGCTTATAAAGCTTGTGATCCTGAAGAAGCCTTGCTTGCTGAAGATAGACGTTATGTGGATTTAAGTGACGTTCGAGACGATGATAATCACTTAACTCGTATGATTGCACGCCGTATTAAGCGTCATTCTGCGCCTAATTTTCATAAAAAATTGGTCACAGGGCATCGTGGCTGTGGAAAATCGACTGAATTACATCGTTTACGCGCAAAGCTAGAAGATCAAAACTATTTTGTGATTTATTTAACCTCAGTTCGGGATAAAAAAAGTAGGCAACCTTTTTTAAAATCTGAAAAAATATAAAGATTCTGAGGCTTAATAAAACGTTTGTAAATGAAGCGGG
>JAGLEW010000019.1 GCA_023144875.1 Methylococcales bacterium | reverse complement strand
ATTAAACAGCCTGCGCCATAAATACCTGTGGGGTGAAATTGGATAAACTCCATGTCCTGTAACGGCAAACCTGCTCGTAATACCATGGCATTACCATCGCCTGTGACCGTATGTGCGGACGTACAAGAAGCAAAACAACGCCCATAACCGCCCGTGGCTAATACCGTGACATGCGCTCTAAAAAGATGCAAGCTACCATCGTCCAAACACCACGCTAACACCCCTTTGCATTCACCGTCTTCCATGACCAAATCCAACACAATGTATTCGACAAAAAATTCCGCTTTGTGTTTTAACGCTTGCTGATACAGGGTGTGTAAAATTGCATGACCTGTGACATCTGCCGCCGCACAGGTTCGTTGAGCAATGCCTTCCCCATAATTGGTGGTCATGCCCCCAAACGCGCGTTGATAAATTTTACCATCGTCGGTTCGTGAAAAAGGTACCCCGTATTGTTCTAATTCTAAAATCGCAGGAATCGCCTCGCGGCACATATATTCAATCGCATCTTGATCCCCCAACCAATCAGACCCCTTTACCGTGTCGTACATATGCCAGCGCCAATCATCTTCACCCGAATTCCCAAGGGCGGCACTAATCCCCCCTTGTGCGGCAACGGTATGACTTCGCGTTGGAAATACTTTAGAAATACAAGCGGTTTTTAAACCTTTTTCAGCCATACCAAGGGTTGCGCGTAAACCTGCACCCCCTGCGCCGACAATAAGGGTATCATATTGATGTTCGATGATTTTATAGGGTGCCATAAGGCGGATTCCTAAGGAAAGAGGGAAAGAGGAAAATAAAAATCTAATCAAAAAAGTATTTTTTACAGCTCAAATTCACTGGCGTTTAAATTTAATTCTTGGGCAACCTTTCGAGCCACCATTTTTTCATCATCATCAAAATTTCCATCGGAGGCGGCAATCGAAAGAATCATTCGCATCACCAAACGGGCAGCTTCATCATTCGATTTTAATTTACGAATGGCTTCATACGCTTTTGCATCACCAATATCTTTATCAAATTCAATTTGAGACACAAAGTCTTGAAACGCTTTAATCACATCCGAGGTGGTAAAAATGGATAAGGCTTCATGGCTTTCGATAAATTTAACCATTTTTTGTTTTTCAGCGGCGCTGATTTCTCCATCAGCTAAGGCGATTAACGCCGAGCCTGCCATAGCGGCATTCAAAAATTCTTTATTTTTAAATTTTAACGCGGCGGTTTTCATGTCAGACATTTTGTCTTTCACGTTATTTAAAAAATTGCTAAAGCTCATGTTTTCTTGCCTATTAGTGAGGTGTTAATGTATAAGATAAGCCCTCTATTATAGCGCTTTTTAATAACCCCATAAATGTTGTTTTAAAGTAAAAATAATTAAGGGTTAATTTTGTTGTTTTTCAACCCACAGCGCAAACATCATCATCGCCCAACCTCTAAAAGCAATTTCAATACTCAAACAAAAAGAAACGAAACTCCCCGTTGTTAATGGCCATTGTTGCCAGAGCATCACTCCTGTGGCAATAGAAATGCCGCCAAAAATTCGCGTTAATGTTTTTTGGGGTAAATCTAACGTTGAAACTAAAGCTATACGAACCAGCCCTCGCACCATTAAAAAAGCCGCAATCATCATGCTGATACGGCTCAAACTTTCAGCAACACTTAAAAGTATCAGCAACCCTATAATAAAATCAAGCGCTCCCACTTGTAAATTTTGAAAAAAATCCCGTTGCTCTTTGGCTAAAAAAGCATCCACGCATTCAAGGATACCTAACGATAAAATAAAAATACCACCAAGCGGTAACCATGAAAAAAAACGTGCCGACATAATAATTACATTGGGTTTTGCTACACTCGCCAGCGCCAATAACAGCCCTAGCATTAAAATAATCACGCCTTGCGTCAATAGGCGATGCCAGTTCATATTAAAACGTTCAAAAATCAAAAATTCTGCCAGAGGTTTCATGAATCGCCTGTTCTATTTTTATCGAACGGTGACTTTATCACTGAACTGTATTTCCGTCTGTTTTAAAATCACCCCACCATTTTGGTTATACCCACCCCTAAGGAAATACGATGATTGATTTTGTACTCAGTTTTTTTTCAACCATATTACAAATGGATATGCGTGACCACCATGAAATTCCCTTTGCACTGCCCTTAATGATGGCCTCTTTAGTCGCAGGAACCGTTGGTTTTGTCATTGTTAAATTTATTGGCAACGAATCACAAGATGAGCAAAAATAAGGCTATTGATCGTTGATATTTTCCAGCGCTTGTCGATTAATAATTGTTACCATACCTCGTTTTAATTCAAGCCAGCCATAACGCTCAAAACGCTTTAAATGACGAGAAACTACTTCACGAGCTGAGCCTAATTCGGTCGCCAGTTCGTGATGCGTTATCTTCAAAGCATTGCTTGAACTTGCCAATAAAATTCGGCTTAAACGAAAATCAATCGCCCCAAAAACCACCTCTTCTATCCGTGTAATAACGCTGGATAATCGTGTCGAAAAATTTTTAAACACAAATTCACGAAAAAAAACTGACTGCGCAATACCCCGATGAAAAGCCAGTGCTGGAATCACAAATGCACTCACCTCCGTTTCAGTGATGCCTTCGGCAGGATAACAATCCCCTCCTAAAAGACAAGAGGTTGTCAGAACACACGAATCGCCCGAACTGACATGGTACAACAACATCTCTCGCC
This sequence comes from Methylococcales bacterium, assembly GCA_023144875.1. Taxonomy (GTDB): domain Bacteria; phylum Pseudomonadota; class Gammaproteobacteria; order Methylococcales; family Methylomonadaceae; genus WTBX01. The sequence continues at coordinate 3,650 of JAGLEW010000019.1, read as the reverse complement.
CCGATTCAGAAATCAATTGAATTTTAACCTGACCCTCTAAGAGTAATAAATAATTTTCACAGACACTGCCAGGGCAAAAAAGTTGTTGCCCTGCGGGAAGCTTTGCCAGTTGAGCGGAATCCATTAGACTACGCGTCGTATTATCACTGTCCGCAATAAATTGTGGAAAAAAAGACTCCCAAAGTGTTTGATGTTTAATCATTTTATTTCCTTGTATTTAAATTTATTTAATTTTAACTCAAAAAAATTATGCCGACCGCATTTACCGCTTATAATAAATTTTTGATTTTTATGTTTAAAAAGAGGATTTATGTTATTAAAAAGAACGATTTTTTTGATCCCTGCTTTGTTATTGATGTTCGCATCAACCGCTAATGCGCATGGACCTGTTCGTGGAAAAATGACCGCAAGCGTTATCATTGACGCACCTGCTGAAAAAGTATGGGATGTGGTTAAAGACTATGGTGATTTGTCATGGTTACCTTTAATTAAAAATACAAAGGCCGATAAAGGTAATAAGAAAGGCAGTGTGCGTGTTTTAACCTTAAAAGACGGCGGCACAATTACCGAAGAATTAAAAGCCTATAAACCCGATAAGATGTCGTATAAATATAAAATTACCGATATGAGTTCGGTAAAAACCATCAAGCATTCAGGTCAAGATGAAGAGGTTCCTGTTTTACCCGTTGAAAATTATGCCGCTACCATTAATGTGAACGAAAAAGCGGGTAAAACGGAAGTAAAATGGGTGGCGACTTATTATCGTGCTTATGTAAACAACAATCCACCTGAAGAAATGAACGAAGAAGCGGCGGATAAAGCGGTAACAGCAGTTTTAAAATCAGGTTTAACCAACTTATTGCAAAAATTTGATAAAGATGGCAAAGAATCAGCGATTAAATTTAAAATGAAGCGATAAAAGTTTTTCATTAGACAATAAAAAGCCCGCGTAAAGCGGGCTTGCGTTCAGGTTTATTATTGTTATTATTAGTGTTTATACGCGTCTATTTATCACAGACTAGTGCAGGTGGTTATTTTTTATAATTATTAGAATATTTTCGAGTCTTATTTTTGTTGTTATATCGAAAACCCACTCATCCTCCTCGTAAGTTATTAACTTACTTCTAAGCCGTTAAGCTTGGGTTCAGTTTACGCCTGCTCTTAAATAACACCTACTAAAAATATATTTTTATCGCTAAAACCCCTTATAGCCTCTTAAAATAACAAATAAATACAATTAGTTGTCTTTTTTAAAATGTAAAAATTATTTAATAACACAGGCAATTAATGCCGTATTTTTGTGAGCTATTACAAAGATAATTGCAAACAATGCCGATTAATCGCGATCTTCATCACATAAAACTTATTTTTTTTGCTTCAACCGTAATTCTTGCTCAAAAAAATGTAATCGCTGATTTAAAATCGCCTTTAAATATCGATTCATTGGCTTTGACTTACGGGCGAGTCTAGCTTGTAAAATAGCCGTTTGCGTTTCACCCACCTGATAATAATATTCAGCCACATAACGGTGCGATTCCGCCATTTGATTTAAATCTGCATAAATTTGCGCCAACAACTCAAAATACAATGGCCGTTGATGAAATGACTCACGTAATGTTTGTAAAATTTTTTTTGCTTTTTTGGCTTCACCCATTTTTAACAAACCCTTAACATAATTAATTTTAATGGCTTGATTGGTCGGAAAACGCTTTAAACCCTGTCGATAAAGTGCCTTTGCGGTTGGATATTTTTTAGCCTCCAATTCCGTTTGTGCCAAAGCATTTAAATAATGCGATTGATTAGGAAAATTTTTCACTAAACCGTTTAATAAATTTTCAGCGGCTTTAAATTGCGTCAACTTTAAATGAGCAAGCGCTGTACCATAACGAGCAATCGCCCGTTGCTGTGGTGTACCAAGCGTTTGCTTCGCTTTAAAGTAATTTAAAACCATATCGCTTTTATCCGCATTTAACACTCTTAATTTTGCCCGAATGAGTAAATAGCCCATTGAATCAGGGTATTGTCGATAATTATATTTTTCAGAACGCCCACGCGTGTCAGAAATTCTAGAAACAGTCACAGGATGCGTGCGTAAATATTCAGGAATACCTTGCCCATAAAAACGACTGGACTGCTGTAAACGCTCAAAAAAAGAAGGCATACTGCGAGGATTATACTCAGCCCCCGCTAAGGTTTGCATACCCACACGATCGGCTTCTTGTTCATTATCTCGGGTAAAATTAATTTGATATTGTGCATTTGCCGCTTGCACTGCAATTAATGCTGCCTGTGCCATTTCAGGGTCTTGTGTCCCAATTAAAATCGCAGCAATCGTAGCCGCCGCCATAGGAATGGATAATCGACTTGCCGCCTCAAACGCGCGATATAAGTGCCGCTGAGTGACATGAGCCACCTCATGCGCCATCACTGAGGCCAGCTCACTTTCCGCTTCAGTTAATAAAAACAAGCCCGAATTCATACCAATATACCCACCAGGACCTGCAAAGGCATTGATGCGTTTATCTAACACCACAAAAAAATGAAAGGGCGCGGCAGGGCTATCCGATTTTGCCACCAATCGTTGCCCCATTGACTGAATATAATGCGTCACTTCCAAATCTTCGTTCAAATTTAAATGCACTTGCAGACTACGAAAAAATGCCGCGCCCAACGCTTGCTCTTGAATGGGTGAAATCAAACGCCCACTGGAATCGCCTAAATCAGGTAAATGAATTTTAGTCGGTAATTCTGCATATAATGGCATCGCACAAAAATTAAGCGCGAATGTCAATATCAGAGATTTAACAGGCAATTTTGACATTTAGGTTTGATAACCTTTGCTATTTTTAGTCACCCAGCGACTGCCTTCGGTTAAATTTTCTTTTTTCCAAAAGGGGGTGGACGATTTTAACGCCTCCATAATTTCTCGACAGGCATCAAAAGCATCCCCTCGATGCACCGCCCATATCGCAATTAAAACAATCGGTTGATTGGGTAATAATAATCCAACACGATGAATTAATAACACATCCAAAATGGCATAGTTTTGTTGGGTTTTTTCGATAATAGTTGCTAATTGTTTTTCAGTCATGCCTGAATAATGCTCTAAAGTCATACTTGTGACCTCATCCCCATCATTAAAGTCCCGCATGGTGCCAATAAAAATATTGGTTGCGCCAAATTTACCCGATAACTCGCTCTTATTCGCTTGATAATTTTCTATTTCTTGCCACGGATTTAACGCAGTTTCAGTGATTTTAATTTTCATCCCCCTCCTCCTGTCACAGGGGGAAAAAAAGCCAACTCATCATTAACCTGCACCTTTTGATCGGCATCGACATACGCCATATTAATCGCCATCAAGGTATTTTCAGGCAAAACTTTATCAGGGTTTAATTGCGTCCAAACTTCTTTAATTTCAAGCGCAGTCGTAGTTTCTAATTTCTCTTCTGATTTATTTAAAAACTCTCTTAAGCTGGCAAAGTAACGCACGGTAATCGACATAAATTCACACTCACAGGGTAAAAACTTAGATAATAGCCCATTATTTTAAAACACAATAAACCAATGACACAATTAACACATTTTAATGCTGAGGGAAACGTACACATGGTGGATGTGGGGGACAAAGTGATTAGCCAACGTATTGC
>JAGLEW010000189.1 GCA_023144875.1 Methylococcales bacterium | reverse complement strand
CTTTTGATGAAGCAAATATTGTATCTTTAACTATTTCACTGATACGCCCAATAAACACAACCCCGCTGCTTGCGGCGGGGTTGTTTATTCCATTTCTTGTCCAGTTCGCGCGTTGGTGAGTCGGTTTTAGGCGTGAGATTCCCCTGAAATCTTTCACGAGAGCGAAGGTCTACATTTAAACATCATTTGAAATGCGATAACCACGCCCGCGTAAGGTTTCAATGGGTTTGGTGATGCCATTGGGATCAATTTTTTTTCGTAAGCGTCCCACAAACACTTCAATCACGTTGCTATCACGATCAAAGTCTTCTTCATAAATGTGGTCACTCAATACCGCTTTAGAAATAATTTCTCCTTTACGAAACATTAAATACTCAAATACTTTATATTCAAAAGCGGTTAAATCCACCACGTTATTATCGACCGATACTGCTTGAGCCAATGTATCTAATTTAATATTTTTATAATATAAAACGGGTTGAGAGCTCCCCATTGAGCGGCGAATCAAGGCGTTAATTCTGGCTTCCAGTTCTTCATAATGAAACGGTTTTGATAGATAATCATCCGCGCCTGCCTCCAAGCCTTCAACTTTATCTTGCCAACGTGTACGAGCGGTCAATAATAAAACAGGGGTATCAATGTTTTGTGCTCGTAGACGTTTAATCAATTCCATGCCTGAAAAATCAGGCAAACCAATATCAATAATAGCGGCATCAATCGGAAATTCTGTGGCTAAATAATAACCTTCTTCGCCGTTATACGCGCAATCGACGACAAACCGTTTGGCGACAAAAAAATTTTGAATTTGTTGGCACAGTATCTTTTCATCTTCAACCACTAAAATACGCATAATGAGTTACTTATTTTCAGACTGATCAATGGATTGACCTGTATTAGCATCAATATTAATCAATTTCACTCGACCTTTTTCCGTTAAAATTTTAATCGAGTGAATGGTTTTTTGACTAATTAACTTCGTTTTTGCCATTAATATCTTACTCTGCGTCCCTTTTGTAAGCTGGTTTACCGCTTGGTCTAATGTGACGGCCGGTAAAATGGGCGCTTTTGATTCTGCAAAAGAAACGGTCAGAGATAAGGAGAATAAAATAATAACGTGGAAAAAAGACTTCATAGTTATTCCAAATTTTAAAAAGAAAAATGTGGGGTTTATTATGGCATAAAGTCGTTGAATTTAGTCTGAATTATCAGAATTTTAGCGCAATGAGAAATTAAATAATTTTGCATTAAACTCATGGGCAAATGAGGCGCCGAGTTCACCGATCAGTTCATCTAAAAATTGTTTACGAATCGTAAAATTTAATTTTTTATCCGTTCCTATTTCCTTGTTAGCAATGCTATCGATACTGCCAAAGCCATCAGCAAGCCCTAGTTTAACGCCTTTAGCACCTGTCCAAACGAGACCTGAAAACATATTCTCGGTTTCTTTCAGACGATCCCCTCGTCCTTTTCGGACGGCATCAATAAATTGTTGATGAACTTCATCTAATAACGCTTGCATGTGTGCCGTTTCGGCTTCATTAGAGGGAGAAAAGGGGTCAAGCATGGCTTTATGGGCGCCTGCGGTTAATAAACGTCTTTCCACGCCCACTTTTTCAAGGACATCGACAAAACCAAAGCCATTCATGATGACGCCAATTGAGCCAATAATGCTGGCAGGGTTGACGAATATTTTATCGCTGGCAGAGGCAATATAATAGCCACCTGAAGCGCAAATATCGCCAACCACTGAGTAAATAGGTAGTTCTGGGTATTTTACTTTAATCGCCCGAATTTCATCATAAATATAGGCGGATTGCACAGGGCTTCCACCAGGGGAATTAATATTTAAAATAATGCCTTTGGTTTGCTTGTCTTTTGCCGCCGCGCGCAATCCTTTAATAATATCCTCTGCATTGGCTTCTTCTTGATCAGCAATCACGCCTAAAATATCAATAATCGCGGTATGAGGTTTTCCGCCCCCTGACAGTTCTTTGTCCATCAATGGATAAGCCATTACGGTCAGTATCCCAATTAAATAAAGAAACATGAGTGATTTAAAAAAATTATTCCATCGACGAGTACGGCGTTGCTCAACAACGGCCGCTAAGGCCACTTTTTCTAAAATATCACGCTCCCACGAACCATGGTTCTCTTTTTCTAAATTTACGTGCTGATTTAGGTCTTCATCTTCTGTCATTGGGGCTGGCCTTTGTATAAAATCAAATAATTTTTTAAGCATTGTTAAAGCGTTGGTTCGTGGGTTAATAATGTGGTTAATGTCGAGGGTAAAGGCGCTTCAAGCATTAAAATATTACTTGTGTCAGGGTGTGTGAAACGTAACTTTTGAGCGTGAAGAAATAAGCGTTTATAGCCTTTTTGTTTAAAATTTTGATTAATATCACGATCACCATAACGATCATCGGCAATAATAGGGTGTCCTAAATGCGCGGCATGCACTCTAATTTGATGGGTACGCCCTGTTTTTGGACTGGCTTCGACTAAGGTTGCCGCTTGAAAACGCTGAATTCGTCTAAAGAACGTTTGGGCAGATTTTCCCGCACGACTCACCAACACCATTCGTTCACCACTTTTGGCGATGTTTTTAAGCAAAGGTGCATCCACCCATAGTTTTTTTCGTTGCCACCGCCCTGCCAGTAAGGCGATATAGGTTTTCTCAATACCATCGCCCCGAAATAATTCATGCAAAGTCCGTAAAGCACTGCGTTTTTTCGCAATTAATAAACAACCTGACGTTTCTTTATCGAGTCGATGCACCAATTCTAAAAAAGGGGCATTTGGTCGAATGGTGCGTAATGCTTCAATCACGCCTGCATTAATACCCGTGCCACCATGTACGGCAAAACCTGAGGGTTTATTGAGTGCAATTAAAAAATCATCTTCAAATAAAATGTGTTTTTCCAAGCTTTCTTTGAGTGCCGATGGAATGAAATTATTTTGTTCTTTTTTTTCTGCGACTCTAACGGGAGGAATCCTTACAGTATCACCCAATGCTAGTTTATATTTCACTGCAATGCGACCTTTATTTACTCGGACTTCACCTTTGCGGATAATGCGATAAATTCGACTCTTAGGGACACCTTTTAACTGGGTAATTAAAAAATTATCCAATCGTTGCCCTGCGTGAGCTTCTGTTATTTCAACCCATCGAACCTGTGATTTAGTTTTATTTTCAGCCATATTCATGGCGTAAATGATAACGTAAATCCTGTAATATGTGTCTTTAAATTGATACTAATCTGTAAGATTGTTATATTGGACGAGTTTTTCTTTAAATAAACTCAAGAATTTTTTTACAAAAATTAAAAATAAGCTGTTTAATGAAAATTTATACGAATTAATCGGGTTTTATCACTCAACCCATGATGAGTGAAGCTGCTCCGTTTAGGATAGCGTTTATTTGGTAATATTAACAATCAGTTATCACAGGCACCCTTTGTTTTATTTTTCATCTAAAACGAATGAATGGTACCAAGACCTGTAAGTTAAAATCGTTGTTAAGGGGGGACAACTTCCCTTTTTTAAGGTAATTCATCCTTTTTAGGTGCTTAAATTCCCTTAACATCCTTTAACTTTAGAAAGACTCTGTCGATAAAAAAACAAATTTTATAGGCTTTTTGCGCGTTAATCTTAAAGCCCAAGATTGAGAACACTTTTTAACTGATAACCCTTAATGGATATGAATCCATCAATAAACCTAAAGACGGGGTAACAAAATACTAAGGACATATAATGAAAAGAATGCTTATCAATGCCACCCAGCCTGAAGAACTGCGTGTTGCTTTGGTAGATGGTCAAAAACTTTATGATTTTGACATCGAAATCCCTTCAAAAGAACAAAAAAAATCAAATGTATATAAGGGAATTATTACACGGATTGAGCCAAGCCTTGAGGCGGCCTTTATTAATTACGGCGCTGAAAAACACGGTTTTTTACCATTTAAGGAAATTATTCCACTCTATCGAACTGATCCGAAAACAGGTAAAAGCAGTCGTGCCAATATTAAAGAAAACCTAAAAGAAGGGCAAGAAATTGTCGTTCAGATTGAAAAAGAAGAACGTGGCAATAAAGGCGCGGCGTTAACAACTTATATCAGCCTCGCAGGGACTTATTTGGTCTTAATGCCGAATAATCCTAAAACCGAAGGAATTTCGCGTCGTATCGAAGGTGAAACGCGCAATGAGTTGCGTGAAATTATCAGCTCTTTAGAAATTCCTGAAGAAATGGGCATGATTATTCGTACCGCAGGCTGTGGTAAAAGTGCTGAAGAATTACAATGGGATTTAGATTACCTATTACAATTATGGCAAGCCATCGAACGCTCTGCCAATGATCAAACCGCGCCTTTCTTAATTTTCCAAGAAAGCAATGTCATTATCAGAGCATTGCGCGATCATTTACGCAATGAAGTTGAAGAAATTCTAATTGATAAAGAAAGCGCCTTTAAATTGGTTAAAACTTTTTTAAAGCAAGTCATGCCGCATTATTTATCCCGCGCCAAACAATACCAAGACAACGTCCCCTTATTTAGCCGCTATCAAATTGAATCTCAAATTGAAAATGCCTATAAGCGCGAAGTCTCACTGCCATCAGGAGGCGCTATTGTTATTGACCACACAGAAGCCTTAACCTCAATTGATATTAACTCCGCCCGCGCAACCAAAGGCAGTGATATAGAGGAAACCGCTTTAAATACGAACTTAGAAGCGGCGGATGAAATTGCTCGACAATTGCGTTTGCGTGATTTAGGGGGCTTATTTGTCATTGATTTCATTGATATGTTGGCTAACCGAAATCAACGGGCGGTTGAAAATCGCTTAAAAGACGCGTTAAAAATTGACCGCGCACGGATTCAAACAGGACGAATTTCACGTTTTGGCTTACTTGAAATGTCGCGCCAGAGAATCCGCCCATCGTTAGGTGATTCAACACAGCTTTCATGTCCTCGCTGTAAAGGTCAAGGCTCTATTCGGAATGTAGAATCCGTCGCGCTTTCGGTTTTAAGAATCATAGAAGAAGAGGCGATGAAAAAAAGTACCGAAAAGGTTATTATTCATCTCCCTATCGAATCAGCGACCTTTTTATTAAATGAAAAACGCAGTGATATTGAAGGCCTTGAAAAACGCTTGAAGGTGGGCATTGTTATTTTACCAAGCAAGCACTTAGAAACGCCTGCTTACACCATCGAGCGAATAAAAAATAAAGAAGGGGGGGATGAAAAACTCAGTTATTTACAAATTGAAAAGGAAGAAATTACCTTGCCTGAGTTTGCAAAACAACAATCGCATAAAACAGCCCCTCCCGCGATTAAAGAATTTTTGCCGAATATGCCAGCTCCCATTCAAAATAAAAAAACTTCAGCGGGATTAATTCATCGCTTTTGGCAAAAATTGATTGGTGACCATGAAATTAGTAGCGAGCCTAAAAAAGAGTTAGCGCCAGAAAAAAAAGCGCCAACCACTACGGATAGCAACGAGACGGAAACACCTGCACCCCGTAAAAATCGCCCCGCTCGTAAACGTAATAATAACAATCGAAACACGCGTCCACCGAAAAACAAACCAGAAGCCGTTACCGTTAAAGAAAATACGCCATTAGAAACAAAACCAGAGGTTGTGCCAGAAAATACCGCACCTGAAACGCAGGAAGAACCTAAAAAACGCCCACAAAATCAAAATCGTAGACGAGGGCCTAATCGTAGAAAACCACGCAACCCAAATTATAAAAAACCTCAAACCGACTATAGCATGGATTTTGACGCTGAAAGGGGGGCTAGTTCTGACACTCCTAAAGAGTCAAAAGATAAGGAAACTCAAAAAACAGCACCAACAACAGATACGACTCCTAATCCTCGTGTTGATGCGGTCAAGCCTCCTAAGGAATCTAAGCCTGTGGTAGAAAAAGAAGAAGGTTAGTCACTAAGGAAAAAGAGTCATCATAATGTGGGTGGCTCTTTTTCCGTTTATAAAATTTTTATACATCAGTCAACCCTGTGATTTATTAACAATATGCAATTATCATTTATGCTTTAAAAAACGTTAAGGTTAAATAATGAAATTAGCTCTTTTTGATTTTTATGACCATGATTACACGGTACCCGACACGTATGAGGCTATTTATGCATATGGCGACAGTCATGGTGATGATGAGATGCTTAATTTAGCGGATCATAAATATTATCAGTTTTTTGAATAGCTGAATATCAGCCTTTATAACAAGATTGCCAATGTCTTTTTAACAGGATCTCGGTTTCATTTTGAGAACAAACGCTCACACGATCCTCTTTTTCTATTAATAGCCCTAATTTTTTAAGCTTTGCGAGTCCATCATGGACTTCAAAATCAACGACAACCCCGTATTCATCTTTGATAAGCTGTTCAACTTTTTGATCCAGCGCTGTTATCGTCATTTCACCTTGAGTGAGTAAAAAGAAATAGCTTAACAAGGTTTCTTTGGCTTCTGAATCCGCCGCCATGTTGTTAATATGTGCCAGAGCGCCAAGATTGTTATCTAAATTATAAAAATACAGGTTTTTGGCTAATTCGGCCATGTATTTTGTGCGTTGCGTGAATACTTTGCTTATTTGTCGCCATAATAAACCTAAAAACCCAACCACCGCCGTTATAATCGAAACGGGGTCTAATGCCATCGCGAGCTTTCCCATAATAGTGACAATGCCTCCAACCGTGCCACCTCCGCCCGTAACCCCCAATTTTAATTTATCAAATAAACGCATTTGTATTTTTGTATTCGGAAAGAGCATTTCTAAATCTGAACAGGGAATATCTTTAAATAGTTTGATATAAATCTTGTCATCATCAATGGTGTTTTTCGACAGCTTGGCATTGAGTTTTCGAGTCGCTTTTTCTGCAGATATTTTTTTAGCGGCGACCAGTTCTTTGACTTGTTGATCAAATGGTTTTTGTTTTAATAAAATAAAAAGCCGACTATATAATTTAACCTCCTGAGTGTTTGTTGTTAAATATAAATGTTTCCAGTCACGTTGTTCTTTATGACGACTTTTACGCCCTCGATAAAAGACTAAAATTTCAGAAAAATCATTAAAATCAACGGAAACTTTTACCCCATAAGGTGAGGTTTTTTCTAAAACACTTTTTAATTCGGCGAGTGATAGTTGTTCATAATTTGCATTATTCAATAATTGGGTTACTTTTTGGAGTAATTGATCTTCTAGTTGTTGTTTTTTATTATCTGAATAATGGAAATTATACGCGCTTTCAATATCAGGATTAAAAGGGCTGTAATGGTGCGTTAATTTTTGAAAACTAGGCAGGGTTTGAGCCGAATATAAAGCACGATATTGCTGGCAAAATGCCTGCATGTGTTGTTTTTGATCCGCCGAAAGTGCCTCGCTTTGGCATAACGTTTGAATGAGTTGATCGATAGTAATGGGAATAAACCTCTCTAATGCATGGGGTGGTGGCGCTATTGTTTTCATGAATGGATGTTAGCCGCTAAGGTTTGTTGATTTTCGTGCAACATTTTTAGCGAGTTTTCCAATCGGTCTATCTGGCGTTGTTGGTTGGTTACGATTTCATTGAGTGTTTGAGTTAAGTCTTCTAGATAGGCCAGTTTAATTTCTAATTCAATGATTCGCGCATCACTCATGGGGGGATCTCAGTTAAAAATATCAAATAAAAAAGCCCCAATGTCATCCACTGAGGCTTTTAACGTTCGTACAACGATAGGCGGTTAAATTTTTCCGTCTAAGCCCATTTGAAAATATTTATGGGTGATTTTATCTTGATTTTCTAATAACCAATCAATGCTTGGCTCATTATTCATGGCTTTTTTAATCGCTAATGCGGTGGCTTTACGATGAATATCAAACAAAATTTGATGATCTAAATTGTCATCGGTCGCTACGCTTGGGTTTAACCAAACCGAACAAATAATCCCCAAATCATTGGCTTTTTCTTTTGGAATATCCCCTGCACGAACCGCATCTAAAACGCCGTTGGCAATCGCCGCTTGAACCGTACCCATTAAAATATTGGTGTAACGGTTGTTTTTAACCGTAACTTTACTGACCATTAACGTCACTGGACGTACTTGAATATCGGTATTTAAAATAGCAAAAACTTTTGAGTGACCTTTGGTTTGATCGCCCGTTAATGTCGCTAATGCGGTTCCAACAGGCCCGTCTAACTCACCGATAACAATTTCAGGTTCAGCCGCCGTTCCTGCTGGGCCACCTGCAACTAATGCTTCACCCGTGCGTAATACGATTCTATCACTCATTATTTTGTCTCCAAACTATTTATAAATTAAAGGTAACTGGATAGAATATCATGATTTAGCACTCTTTTTAACTTTAAAATGACTCAACAATTAACCAGTAGCGACCATGATCGCGATGTCGTCGGATTAAA
>JAGLEW010000188.1 GCA_023144875.1 Methylococcales bacterium | reverse complement strand
CCTTCCATTAACGCAATCGGGAAGCCTTTTTCAATCTCCGACAATACAAACACCGCTGATAAATTCTGCATTTGATGGCGTTTTGGGTTTTGAGGAAACACAGATACCCATTTAGCCCCACAAATTTTTTGATCCAATAAGGTGGCGGGTAAGCAATTGATGCGTTCCTGCGTCACTTGATTAAAAATTTGCACGATTTTTTCAGGAAATAAGATTTTTTGATCCTCAAAATCCATCATGGTTTTTTCAGCCACTTCCATCGCCATGCGAATATCAAAACAGCCTGCATTAAGTAAATCTTCTTGAGATAAGTAGGTGATCGCAAGTTCGTGTGATTTCATTTAAAAGCTCCAAGTATAATATAATAATATTCTAATAATTGTTTTCAAAAACGCAACCCTTTTATGATGCAGCGCGGCAAACATAACAAAAAATTGTATTATGGATTAGAATAAGTCCTTTTTATTCTTAAGGTTAACAATTTGAAAATGCGCTGTTATTTTTTATTTTTAGCAATGCTCTCTGCATTATTGGCCGTCGCTTTTGGCGCTTTTGGCGCACATGGCCTGCAATCAATCCTCAGCCCTAAAATGTTAGCGGTCTATAAAACGGGGGTGACCTATCAAATGTGGCATGCCTTAGGGTTAGCCCTTATTTCCATATTAAGAACGCAATTCCCTGATGAAAAATTACTTTATTGGGCAGGTTGGCTGATGTTTACAGGCATTGTGTTGTTTTCAGGAAGCCTTTATTTACTCAGTTTATTTTCTTTAAATTGGTTAGGAATGATTACCCCGTTCGGCGGTCTTGCCTTTATTAGTGCATGGGGATTACTCTCCGTGTACGCATTTCAAAAAAATTCATTGACTTAAACCTTGCAATTCGCAAAAAATCCCCCCATTTAGTGATAAATTTATTTATCTTTTCAAATAGGAACTGCCGTGAATATTAGAGGAACTACCATTTTGTCCGTCCGTCGTGGCGATCAAGTTGTCATTGGAGGTGATGGTCAAGTCACTTTAGGCAATACGGTTATGAAAGGCAACGCCCGTAAAGTTCGGCGCTTGTATCATGATCAAGTCATTGCAGGTTTTGCAGGTGCTACCGCCGATGCCTTTACCTTATTTGAACATTTTGAAGGTAAATTAGAAAAATATCGGGGGAACTTAACCCGTGCCGCTGTTGAAATGGCTAAAGATTGGCGTACAGATCGAGCCTTGCGTAAATTAGAAGCTTTATTAATTATTGCCGATTCAAAAGCGACCTTTGTTATTTCAGGGAATGGCGATGTCATTGAGCCTGAGCATGATTTATGTGCTATTGGTTCAGGGGGTGCTTTTGCTGAATCCGCCGCCCGCGCCCTCGTCGCTAACACTGAATTAAGTGCTCGTGATATTGTTGAAAAGTCCCTGCATATTGCGGGTGATATTTGTATTTATACCAATCACAATCTGCGTATTGAAGTATTAGATGCAGAAACTAACGAGTAAACTTATGAGCCAAATGACCCCTAAAGAAATTGTCAGTGAATTAGACCAACATATTATCGGTCAATCCAACGCCAAACGTTCGGTCGCTATTGCTTTACGCAATCGCTGGAGACGCTCACAAGTGAGCGAAGAGTTACGCGATGAAATCACCCCCAAAAATATTTTAATGATTGGCCCGACGGGGGTTGGAAAAACCGAGATTGCGCGCCGTTTAGCCAAATTAGCCGACGCACCTTTTATTAAAATTGAAGCGACTAAGTTTACCGAAGTCGGTTATGTCGGTCGTGATGTTGAATCCATTATTCGTGATTTAGCCGATATGGCGGTCAAAATGACCCGTTTACGTGAAATGGAAAAAGTCCAAAATCGTGCAATAGACGAAGCCGAAGAAGAAATACTGGATATTTTATTACCCACCGCCGAAGCGGGAACCTTGTCTGATTCTGAAAAAGCCACCCGTCAAAAAATGCGTATAAAATTACG
>JAGLEW010000187.1 GCA_023144875.1 Methylococcales bacterium | reverse complement strand
GCTAATGCCAACATATCATCGTTCATATCAATGCCAATGACTTTGCCTTTCTCCCCGACTAATTGCGCCGCCATATAACAAATCTTGCCCGAACCCGCGCCCAAATCCAGCACCACATCGCCTTTTTTGACATAACGCGAGGGATCACCACAGCCATAATCTTTATCAATAATTTCTTGGGGCAATAATTTTAATAAGCTCGAATCATAATCAACGGGGCAACATAAATCAGGCTGTACCGCCTCCGCGCCTTCTGAATATCTGTCTAATACGCTGTGTTCTACGGTCATCTTTTTTTCCTATTTTACGAAAGGTTATTTTTGTAAATCAAAGGCTTAATGAATTAACCCCTTAATTAATAACCCTAAATCATAGCATAATTACTTGCTTATGTTTTCCAGTAATTATTAGGATTTAAAACCAATCGAATATTTTATGATTAAAAGCGTTTATCGAGATGCTCTTATATTATTAACCGAATATAATTCAAAATAAATAGTATCCTCTATAATTAATTGTTTGATATCTTAATTATTTATTTTCATACACGCACAAAAAAACCAAAGATAAATAAATACCTTTGGCTTTTATTTGCTTTTACATTTACTTTAAGCGACTAATGCTTCTGTTTCTGATTCAGCATTTTCTTTTTTCTTTTTCATTCCAACTAAGCCCATTAAGCCAGATCCGAATAACCAGATAGCTGCTGGGATTGGTGTTGTATGAACACCATTAACGTTTATTCTATATCCACCCGATAAATCACCAGGAGAAGTTAAAAAGGTGATGCCAGCGCTAAAGATGTCTACATGACCACCATGTGCCAATGATGCATTTTTATCACCCCAGTCTCCTTCTGCAAAATCAAATGTAAATAATTGCCCTAAACCTTCGCCGCCATGAAGATCGGTAAGATGTCTCGCAGTACCAAAAATACGATTTCCAAAATTAGTAATTTCTACAAACCAAGCATTAGAAGGGCCAAGGCTTTTAAGGGAGCCTGATTTACCAATATTACTTGTGCTTTTATCAGTGCTTTCGTGGTTCAAGTCTTTGGTCGTATATTCATATTTAACAGGATCAGGGGTAACAGTAGCTGCGTTTACAGCTGTTGGAATGAGGAAAACGCCTAAAAGAGCAAGGCTAGAAAATAAATTTATTGTACGTGTTTTCATTTTAAAACTCCAAACTGGATGCCACTTAAAAAAGTTTGATTTAGTATTACTGAGTGGCTAAAATAATACTTAATTAATATATTGATAAAAGGGTTATATATGATTGAATTTATATATTGACACCTTTACGAAACAGTTGATGATGGCTTCAAGATGGAATTAACAGGGTCTACGTATTTTTTATTAAAAATAGTTTTATAATTTATATTACCAATAAAGATTAAAAATAATCTACATTTTATTGATTAATAGTCTATTGATACTTTAGCGTTTAAAGTCAGTCTTATATTTTTTTAAAAATCCCGCGCTGGGCTATTTTCAATTTGTTATAATTTACCTCTTAGTTAATGAATCAAGCATAGGTACCTGATGAGTCTCTTAAATTGCAGGGGTCTGTGGTTATTTTTACCCAGGTTATCAAGCGAATGAAAGGTCATACTAAAATTGCTTTAGG
>JAGLEW010000186.1 GCA_023144875.1 Methylococcales bacterium | reverse complement strand
TTAGAAAAAGCGGCGGACTATTTTAAGGTGTCTTTAGGGGAAGTTTTATCCGAGCTTTCAATACGAGAAGCCACAGGGGTTCATCAAGTTAAAGAAGTAAATAAGGATGCTTTTTTAACCGCCTTAGAAAGCAGTCATGATTGGGGGAAATTACGTGGAATTATTCGTACTGATTCAGGGGCGATTACCGAATTATTTTTAAATAGCCGTGAGTTTGAATTGCGTAAACAATGGCTCAATATCGAAAATGAAGCGTTTCATTTACATATTAATTGGGGAAACGTTAAACGTGTGTATTTTGCGTCTCGAGAATCGCTTAATTACAGCTTAAATTTTGTGGATGATTTTGGAAAATTAGTGTTTCGATTGTCGCTCATGAAACAAGAGGGTCAATTTAATCCGACCACTTTGCAGGCTTATTTTGAGGCACAAAAAAACCTAACAGGCTCCGCCGATGACTGAGTTAATTAAACCTAAAATGATGAATTATCACCGTCAAATTTTGGTGTGTGTGGGGGAACGTTGTACTAAAAATGGCGAAGGGCAGGCGCTGTATGATGCACTTAAAGAAAAATTTCAGAACGCAGGATTAAATAAAGGTGATTTACGGGTTAAAAAAACTCGGGCGACTTGTTTTGGCTCGTGTAAATCAGGGCCTTTATTGTGCATTCAACCCGATGGTATTTGGTATTATGACATTACCGTTGAAAAACTGGATCGAATTATTGACGAACACCTTTTAAACGATAAACCCGTGATGGAATGGGTGTTTCATCAACGATAAAGCCCACACACTTTGAACTTTATGCAAAAACCTAGCGTGTGAGTCGCCAAAATCATGGCAGGCTGAAATGGGGCATTGTATGAATCAAAGACCGAATAAATAAATTTTATCCCCGACAGTCTTTTAAAATCTGTCGGGTTTTATGAAAAAATCCTTACGGTAATTTCCGTAGTTCTGCCATTGCTGCTCCTGCTTTTGCGAGTGATTCTGCCGATAAAACTTCTTTCACTTTCGGTAAAAAATCTTCATCTTCACGGAATAAATGCGAGCGCTGTTTTTCCTCAAATGCCACCACAATCGCTTGAAATTTATCGCAATCTTTGATCTGTTCAGGATTGCCCAACATTTGTGCTAACAACTGCCAATCGTATTCAATTTCTTCATGGTCATTCACCAATAAATCCATCATGCCTTTAAATAATTCAGAATGGTCTTTTAGTAATGGGAATAAGCCTTCCTCTTCATCCAAATGGTGTAAGCGACTTGCATGAAAATAAAAACAATGGGTATCAATACAGCGGTTTGCCAACGCTTCACTCATGGGCTGCGTTTTAATATCCTCAGCGAGCGCTAATAAACGTTCCCCTCGAATCAATAGCGCTTGGTGGTAATCGTCGATGACGGTTAAGCCATTAGAAAAATCGGTCGCAGGATCGCTAAATTTAAATTCCATCAGTTTACTCCTAGGTTGTGATAGCGGTTATCAAAAAAAACTAAATTCCCAATTCATTCCAAATTTTATCAATTTTATCAACGACCTCATCGGACATTGTAATCGTGCGTCCCCATTCGCGCGTGGTTTCACCTTGCCATTTATTGGTGGCATCAAACCCCACTTTCGAGCCTAGCCCTGAGACGGGTGACGCAAAATCTAAATAATCAATCGGGGTATTTTCTAAAATGGTTAAATCGCGTGCAGGATCCATGCGGGTGGTCATCGCCCAAATGACTTCTTGCCAATTTCGTACATCGACATCCTCATCCACCACAATCACAAATTTGGTATACATAAACTGGCGTAAAAACGACCACGTTCCCAGCATTACCCGTTTGGCATGACCTGCGTATTGTTTTTTCATGCTAATCACTGCCATCCTATAGGAACAGCCCTCTGGCGGCAAATAAAAGTCGACAATTTCAGGAAATTGTTTTTGCAAAATTGGAATAAAGACCTCATTTAATGCCAAACCTAAAATTGCAGGCTCATCGGGTGGTTTTCCCGTGTAAGTGCTGTGATAAATCGGCGCTTGGCGTTGAGTGATTTTTTCAATCGTAAACACAGGAAATTCATCCACTTCATTATAGTAGCCGGTGTGATCGCCAAAAGGCCCTTCGGGGGCAGTTTCATTCGGATAAATAAATCCTTCAAACACAATTTCAGCGCTGGCAGGGACTTGTAAATCACTCAACAAACAATTTGCCACCTCGGTTTTACTGCCGCGTAATAACCCTGCAAAGGCGTATTCGGATAATGAATCGGGGACAGGCGTGACTGCCCCTAAAATAGTCGCAGGATCTGC
>JAGLEW010000185.1 GCA_023144875.1 Methylococcales bacterium | reverse complement strand
ACTTGCAGGCGATAAATGCCTAAATTTTGCCGCGCTTTATTCGGCCCTCGCGTGATGACTAACGGCCAAGTAATTAATGGCGCAATATCTTCTGGCCAGCAGGTTTGAATCGGGTAATCGCCTAAATCAATCGCATCGCCCTCGCGGGTTATTTCCTGACATGGCGGTGATTTAACCACCTTTTGCGCCATATTTAACACACTTTTATACACGGGCAATTTTTCCAGCGCATCCTTCATACCTTTGGGCGGCTCAGGTTCTTTCAGCATCGCTAACAGTTCCCCAATCCCCCGTAATGCGGTGACTGATTCTGCCCCCATTCCCATTGCGACTCGATCAGGCGTGCCAAATAAATTCGCCAATACAGGAATATTAGAGCCTTTGGGATTCTCAAACAACAACGCAGGCCCGCCTTGCTTTAAAGTTCGATCACAAATTTCCGTCATTTCCAACACAGGATCAACCTCCATTGTAATGCGTTTTAACTCGCCTTTTTTTTCCAGTTGCTTGATAAAATCGCGTAAATCTTTATATTTCATTCTTAAACCTTAATAGGCAATCGCTGTAAAATCTGAAGGAACATCGAGAGAAAAAATATCTTCTTTGATGGTTGCGGCATAAAACCCTAATGATAATAAACGTTGTTTTAATATAAGACTCATATCTACCGCCGCTAAAATTCCATAGAGTTTTTTCGCCTGATGTTCTGGAAAAAAATACCGAAATTGCGTCATCATTTTTTGTAATTGAAGAATACCTTCTTCACGCAAATGGCTTTTTACTTCCACAATATACACTTCATTGACAGAACTATTTGCATACGCCAACACATCCAGTTCAATCTCTTTCCCATTTTTTTTGACTCGAACACTTGGGCTGATAATTTCCATGTGAAATTTATTTTGCAAGATTTTTTGCATGGAAGGTAGTGCTAACCCTTCGGTAAAACTGCCAAATTTTCGCCCTAAACCGCCAATTTGTTTGCCTAATTCTTTAATTTGCTGATCGGTTTTTCGCTGTTTTCGATCCGTTTCCTTAAAAAGTGCTTTGGTTTCTTTAAAAAAGTCTTTGCTATCATTAAAGAATTCTTTCGTTTCTTTTTGAGTCACTGCAAGACTTGCAACTAATGCTTTTAATTCATCATCCGTCATAAGTATCCCTTAAATATTTATAAAATTGCATGTTTTCTATTACATTAAAATGCTAGAACTTTAAACCCTTTAGGAGGCGTTATAATCATGATTTTACACATCACCCACGCTCATTATGTGAAAGATTACCAAGTTGCCGTCTCTTTTAATAACTGATGTTACGCAGTAGTCTGTTTTAGAACCTGCAATTCATCAAATGCTTGACGAATTGCTTTTAGATATAGCTTGCGCTTTAGTGCAAACGTAACTTCTCATAATTTACAGGCAAGATCATTATTTATGATCTAATATACACCCCATGTATTCAAACAAACCTAATTTCCCAACCATACCAGAAAATGAACGTACACCGCTCATTAATATGCTACTTGAATT
>JAGLEW010000184.1 GCA_023144875.1 Methylococcales bacterium | reverse complement strand
TTTAAAGACACTAAGCAAAAAAAGCCATATTAATCAGATAAGAAATCATTAAATAAAGGAGTGATATTCCTAAGCCAAATACAAAGGACTCTGATAATGCTTTGCGAAAAATATGCCCCGCCGCCAGCCAATGCCAAAGGACTAACAAAATATAAACAAACACCGCCACTAAATAAAAAGAGGATTTTTCTGGCATTGGCGTGTTAAGCGATGCTATTGCGGGAATAGCACACAAACTAATCACCACATCCACACCGAGTAAGGCGATAAAGGTTTGTGAGTAACGTGCTAATTTTTTATGCCAAGATAAAACAACGTGACAAAAGATCGCAATTAAACTGATTTCTACCACAATTTGTACGACTGCATTTGCCCATGAATTGGACATAAACAGTATTAAAAAATTGATTGTAAGGTATGAAACAATAACCAGCCCTTGTAAAAAGGGCGAGGATGGAATATCGGCGGGCGATTTTTTAAAGAGCGCAATGTCATAAAAGAGTTTTAATAATTCAAACATAAGTTATTCCACTAAAGCCAGTTGTTCTTCTGCGTTAATCCAGTCTTCTTCCGCCTGCAATAAGGATTGATCTACGGTTTCTTTTTGCGCTAATAAGGTTTTTAATTGCTGTTTTTCACGCTCATCATATAGGGTTGGGCTGGCTAATAAATGTTCTAAATCATATTGCTGTTGCTGATAATCTTCCATTGCTTTTTCAGCTTTTTTAATGGCATCGGTTAATGGTTTTAAGCGTTTTCGACGTAGGGCTTCTTGTTGGCGTTGTTCTTTACGTGAAAGCGTGGTTGTTTCTACTATCGCCTCAACGATATTCGAATTATTATTTTCTTGTGCTTTTTTTTGTGCCGCTAACCACAGTCGATAATCCTCTAAATCGCCATCAAAGGGTTGTAACCGTCCATCGGCGACTAATAAAAATTGATCGGTGACCGAGCGTAATAAATGTCGATCATGTGAAACTACCACCATAGCCCCTTGATAGTCTTGCAAGGCAACACTCAAAGCATGACGCATTTCTAAATCTAAATGGTTGGTCGGCTCATCTAATAAGAGTAAATTAGGGTTTTGATACACCAATAATGCCAATACCAAGCGTGCTTTTTCACCGCCCGAAAAAGGAGCGACCTGATCCAGTACTTTATCGCCTTTAAAATCAAACCCACCTAAAAAATTGCGTAATTCTTTTTCAGTGGTTTGCTTATCAAGCTGTTGTAAGTGCCACAGCGGACTTTCATCCAAGTGCAGTTGTTCTAACTGGTGCTGGGCAAAATAACCAATTTTTAAATGCTCTGAATCTAATAATTGACCTGCTAATAAAGGGGCATCGCCTGCTAACACTTTAATTAAGGTCGATTTTCCTGCGCCATTAGAGCCTAATAAACCTAAGCGGTCGCCAGGGGAAATAGATAAAGATACATCATTTAAAATAACGGTATCATCGTAGCCTAAGGTTGCTTGCTCTAGCTTTAACAGGGGGTTTGGCAGTTTTTCAGGTTTTGGAAATGCAAAGGTAAACGGTGAATCCACATGTGCTTGGGCGATCAATTCCATTTTTTCTAACGATTTAACCCGACTTTGCGCTTGTTTGGCTTTAGTTGCTTTGGCTTTAAAACGGGTGATAAAACTTTGAATATGGATAATTTCACGTTGTTGTTTTTCATAAGCGGATTGTTGTTGAGCTAATTTTTCCGCGCGCATTTTTTCAAAGGCCGAATAATTACCACTGTATATAGTCGCTTGTTGCTGTTCAATATGAACAATATGAGTGGTGATTGTGTCTAAAAAATCCCGATCATGCGAAACTAATAACAAGGTACCTGTGTATTTTAGCAACCAATCTTGCAACCAAATCACCGTATCCAAATCCAGATGATTGGTTGGCTCATCCAATAATAAGACATCCGAGCGACACATTAAGGCCTGCGCTAAATTCAAACGCATACGCCAGCCGCCTGAGAAAGAATTGACCGAATTTTGTTGTTGTGGTTTGGTAAAACCTAAACCGCTCATCAAGCGTGAGGCTCTAATTTCAGCGGTATATCCTTCAATATGTTCCAGTGCTTCATGAATTTCAGCTTGCTCTAAGCCATTATTTGCCTGTTCTGCATGCATTAATTGTTGTTGTAATTGCCGCAGTTCATTATCACCATCGGTGACATAATCTAATGCGCTTGACGTGAGTGCTGGGGTTTCTTGCGCCACATGGGCGACTTCTAAGTTTGCGGGTAATTCAAAATCGCCTTCATCGACCGCCAACTCACCTCGTATCATCGCAAATAAGCTGGATTTTCCCACGCCATTGGCACCCGTCAAGCCCGCACGTTGGCCTTTATGGATCGTGAATGTTGCTTGAGAAAATAAAACCTGCGTTCCACGACGCAAACTAACTTTTTTAAAATTTAACATAGATGATGAATAGCAAATGAAATACCGTTAAAATGTCGATATGGAAAAAAAATCTAAAAAACCTTTAAACCCTGTTTTTAAACCTCAAGATCGTTATTATGTGAACGAGCAAGGCTGGTGGTTTTATACGATTGATCAAATCAAAGGGCCTTATAAAACCAAAGGATTGTGTGTTGATGCTTGTCGTATTTATATTCAACAACGCGATGGCGTGTTAACTTAAGCGCTCAATCATTTTCTCGGCTTGTTCGGCAAATTTTTCTAAATTTCCCATTTTAAGGCGCTCTACAGGAATAATAATAGCACTGTCTAAATCAACATAAATATAAACGGCCTTTTTTGCATACTCAACTCGCACCATATCCTCCCATAAATATTTATGTTTATTACCCCCAGGGGTTTTATTTAATAAATGTTCTTGGCTAATGACTAATCTATGTTCCCCTAAAATTTCTTTGCGTTCTTCCTCACCATAGCCTTCTAAAATCTGGCGGCGCATGTCCATTTTTATAATATAAGGTGAAACCAATCCCCAGCCCACTGCAATTACGGTGACATATAACGAGGTGGTTAAATCGTTGTAATACATATAATAGAACATCGCAATAAATAACATCACTGCAGGTACAAACAAACGGTTTTTACGCAAAGCCGCCTGAATAGTCTCATTATCTTTCAAGCGCATTTCGTTAAATTCGGTTAAATCGTCTTCGCGTAATTCATATTCAATTTCAAACATATTATTCTTTATTTAAGTGAAGGATGGTCTAAATTATGTCCTACATAAATCATGAGGCGTAATAATTAAGTTTGCTTATTATACAGATAAGCCGTGGTTTAAATGGAATCCTTCTTATAAAGTCAGCAATTCTTATTTTGACTTCAAATTTACCCAACTCTCAACTAGGAATAGGGTTTTTAAGCGGTTCGAGCATAAATACTAATAGTGTTTACCCGCTATCAAACCATAAATAACGCGTCAAAGCGCACACATTATCGAAAAATATTTTTCTACTGGCTAAGTATTTACGCAAAACGCGGTAGTAAGCATCAAATTAGTCTGAACAAGCAAAGCAAGAATAATCAGGTCAGACTTGACCTTTTTAGTTTTTTACAATTCAATTTCTAAATAACTAATAGTTTCATTTTCTGTCATCGCAGGAACCGCACAGCATAATAAAATTTCATTATCGTCTAACACGTAACTGATAGACTGTTTATAGACGATCCTTCCAGATAATAACTTTACCTTACAAGCACCACATTCACCTTTACGACACCCATACTCAGGCGTTAAGCCATGAGATTCAGCAAATTCTAATAAGGTTCCCTTTTCGGGTGACCATGCTTGTTCACGTTGAGATTGGTCAAAACGAATGACGGCTTCTTTGGCTATGGGAACTACAGATGTGATTTTATTGCACGCTCTCACCAAGGAGGAAACTCCAAACGCTTCGGTAAAAATATGGGCATCTTGAATACCTAATGCTCGAAGGCTATTATATTGGTCTTGCATAAACGCATTAGGACCGCAAAGATAAACATCATAATCATTGCTGGTCAGGAATTTTTCTAATAGTCGTTTGGATAATCGACCATCGTAGTGATAATCATCCCCTAGTTGTAAATGCGCCTCAGCTTGGCTCAAGACCCAAAAAACCTTAATTTTCCCAGCCGAAGCCTCGGAAATTTCATTTAACTCTGCAAAAAAAGCCCGTTGTTTGGTGTTTCTGGCGGAACAAATAATTATTAACGGTTGCATAGCACGGGTGCGAATTCCTTCTTGTAAAACATAACGCGCGATAGAAATCATTGGCGTAATCCCAACCCCCGCAGAAATTAAAACCACAGGGCGAATTTTCCTATCATCAAAGGTAAATGCACCCATCGGAGCTTTCACATCAATTTTATCGCCAACAGCCATTTGTTGATGCAAAAAATTAGAAAATACGCCTTGTTGTTTAACGCTGATTCTAAAATAATGATCGGCTGGCGCACTGGAAACCGTATAGGTTCTAATCTCTTCTTTATTATTTACTCTTGCTTTCAAGGTTAAGAATTGCCCTGATTTAAAACTCGGTTTTTGATTGGCAGGGGCGTGTAAATAAAAAGATTTAATGATTGAACTTTCTTCAACAATTTTAACAATTTGATAAGCTTGCCAATGATGTTTTAATCTTTCAGCTTTTTGTGTCGCTTTGGCTTCTTTCCAGCTACCTGTTAACAAAGTATTAGGAGAATAACCCTCCAATTTCCAACGTAATGGGAGAACATTTTTTAACCAAAACCCGTGATTGAGACGAAATGCCCACAGTCTTTCTGCCCCTGCAAAAAATTTTGTATCAGGTGAGTCCCATAAAATTTCGACCGAGCCTGTTAAGGTTAATAAATGCCCATTTTCAAAATCAATAAATAATAATCCTGTTTGGGGATTTTCGACAAAATTGCCTAAAGTATTAAAATGAAAATTGCCCAAATAATCAGGAATCGTTAAGGTCTGTTCATCATCAACGCGAACAAAGCCCGCTTTACCACCACGATGAGAAACGTCCGCGCCTTCGCTTATCGTATTGCGGTTATTAGCCAAATAACTGGCCACAAAAAAAGTATCGCTGTTCGTAATGAGTTGCATGGCTGCTTCATCAAATTGGCTAAGTCTTTCGGTCGTTGCCACGGGCATAGTCTTTGCATCAATAACATTTATTGCGCGTTTTTGAATATATTGCGGGCAATTACCAAACGCTTGTTTAATTGTTAGTTCTATGCCTTGTGCGGACACGTGATTGATGTAAGCGGATAAGCGGTTTCTACGCCGTGTTGCTAGTTCAATGCCTAATAAACCTAAATGTTTTCCTATGTTTAAATTATTTGCTAAAGGGTCTCCTACGATAGGCTGGGCATTAATCAATAAATGTTGATTATGAGCTGAACTGATAAAAGGTGACTGATTAAATAAAATAGATGCCCACGGAAATCCTGAATCATCGGCATGAGCAACCAATACAAAGGGGAGTTGTGTAAAAAATTGTTGATGTTGTTCAGGCATATAATCACGAATGACCTGCCGTCCAAATTGTTCCATTTTTTCACTAACCCCTAAACGGGCTTGAATTTTTTTCTCACCTCGGTGAAAAGGGGATTGAATCACTTTATTCATTAGGATTGCCTTCTTTATCAAAAAAACGGGCAAACACCCGTTTTCACACGTCACATTATGCCGCTAAACCCATCGCAGACGACTGCATAGGGATAAAATGGGGCAAGGCTTCTATACGCTGTAACCATGCCTTAATATGAGGATAACTTTCTAAAGAAACATCGCCTTCAGGGGCATGTGCAATATAGGTATAATTTGATAAATCCGCTATAGTCGCTTGATTTGCCGCCAACCATTTATGATCCTTTAAATGCTGATTTAATAGCGCTAAAATACTATGTGCGGTTGCTATGGCTTTATCTTTATCCAGTTTTGCACCAAATAAATTAATTAACCGTGCTGTGGCAGGTCCTGAGGCAATGGCACCCGCCGCGACTGATAAAAAGCGTTGAACTTCTGC
>JAGLEW010000183.1 GCA_023144875.1 Methylococcales bacterium | reverse complement strand
AAAATTCACTTCGGGATTAATTTTAATCAAGCACTATGAAAACACATCAATGATGCGGGTGTCCTGAAATAGCATGACGAGCATGGTCACTTAATTGCGCATCAAACCATTGATGAATGGCGGAAGTAAGTAACGGAATCTCTGTTGAATACGTGATTTTTGCGCCGTTTGGTAACTCTTTATACACAATCTTAATTTGATTGGGCGTTGCCTTTTTTAAGTCTTTTAAACCAGCCATAGCGTTACCATGAATTTTTGCAGGGTTGGAAAAATTACCCTGCTGAAATTGACATGAAATTTGCGCTAAATGTTCTCGTATGAGTTTTATTTGTTGGATGTTTTTAGGGTTTTTAACAATGACTTTTTGTATGCCACCTGTGGGTAATTTAGAAAAAACATGCGTGGTTAGTTCTAAATCAAATGGCATCACATGAACGCCTCGTCTTACTACTTCATCAAGGCGTGCTTCACTTGCTTTTTCTACGGCATAAGTAGAACTCATGAATAATAAAATGCTTAATGCCGATATAAATAAATTTTTCATAATAAAGGGGGCGTGGTTAATTAAAATTATAAACACTATCATAACGCTTAGCTGGAAAAGAATACGGAATCTAGAGTTTAATTAACACGGCTTTCTTTACTTGTTGGTATATTCCGTCATGAATTTTTTTGTTGCTAGCAAGTAGTCTTTCGTCATATTGGGGGTTAATAATTCAATCATAACTTTATTTTCTATCCAAAATTCAATCACACTAAATCCGCCTCTGGGTAGTTCCAACGCTCTCCATGCTAGCCCTTTTGCCACGTCAAGTATTTCTTCTTTCGAGCGTTTAGTCGATATAGCTGCATGAGTCGCACTAAAGCCTGAATGCTGCGCGTTAATCACAAAATTTGCCTGTCCATTTTTTGCATCTGGAATCATCTCAGTGCCATTAGGAAATAACTCAATAGCCGTGCCATATTCATTCCCTAGCCAGATAATATATGAATCGTTATGAGGGTTAAACTTCGTGATCGTCCCGTTTAATAAGTTTGCCAACACATCAGCCACGTATTTTGTATTACCTACGGATATAGAATAATGGTGAATCATTTATATTACCTTCTCAAGCAAGTACATTTTTTCATGCAGACCTTCCGAGTGAATAACCTCAGTTTTATGCTCTTCACTCCAATGCCACCTGTCTGTGGTGAATAAATCCGCCATTTCAGCAACCCCACAATGAAAAGGTGGGTTATTTGCTAGTTTTGTTTGCATAAATTGAGCGAATAACGTCCCTTTTGGTTTTAACCAGTTATATAAACAATTTTCATAACGTTGCCACTCATTAGGGTTTAAAGCACATAAACTCGTTTGCTCATAAATAGCATCAAAGGGTCTTTCGCATTCCCATGTAAAAAAATCCGTTTGTATTAATTCGGCAGATAGGTGCTTGATAGTCAGCGCCTTTCCTAGATTTTCGATAGCTGTTGGCGCAATATCAATAGCCACAACATCAAACCCTTTTTCTGCCAGAGTTAATACTTCATGACCATTCCCACAAGCAGGCACCAATATACGGCATGGCTTTAGGTGATTACGCTCTAACCAGTACTTTAAATTGGGGCTAGCTTCGCCTCTGTCCCATCCAGTCTGTCCTTGCTGATAACGGTTTTCCCATTCATTACTGTTTTGCATCTGAAATTATTCCTGTAGCATTAAAGGCTTATACAGCTTGACTGGCTAAATAATCATCATACGTTCCTCGAAAATCCACAATACCTGTAGGTGTTAGTTCTAAAATACGAGTGGCAAGGGATGAGACAAACTCACGATCATGACTGACAAACAGCAATGTACCAGGGTAATTTTCAAGCGCTAAATTCAGGGCTTCTATGGATTCCATATCCAGATGATTGGTAGGCTCATCAAGCAACATAATATTGGCACGTTGCAACATTAATTTACCAAACAACATACGGCCTTTTTCACCCCCTGATAAAACACGCGCTTTTTTATCAATCTCATCTTGAGAGAATAATAAACGCCCTAGCGTACCGCGAATGGCTTGGTCATCATCATTGGGTTTGCGCCATTGCTCCATCCATTCAAACAGCTTCATTTCATTTTCAAATTCGGCCGCATTGTCTTGCGCATAATATGAGATATCCGAATTTTCAGACCATTTAATCGTCCCTGCCGTTGGCTCGACTTCACCCATTAAACATTTTAATAAGGTCGTTTTTCCAATCCCATTTTGACCGATAATAGCCACCCGCTCGCCTACTTCAATGGTTAAATTAAAATCGGTAAATAATTCTTCATCGTATTTTTTTGTGAGTCCTTCCACTTCTAAGGCTAAACGATGCAATTTTTTGATTTGTTCAAAACGAATAAAAGGGTTTTGACGGCTCGACGGTTTAATTTCCGCTAAACTAATTTTATCAATTTTTTTGGCGCGCGAGGTGGCTTGTTTTGATTTTGACGCATTGGCTGAAAAACGACTAACAAAGGCTTTAAGCTCAGAAATTTGAGCTTTCTTTTTTGCATTTTCAGATTGTAAACGTTCAATGAGTTGGGTCGCGGCGGTCATATAGTCATCATACGAACCAGGGTAAACGCGCAATTCACCATAATCCAAATCCGCCATGTGGGTACACACACTGTTTAAAAAGTGGCGATCATGCGAAATAATAACCATGGTGCAATTACGTTCATTTAATATGCCTTCTAACCAACGGATGGCATTAATGTCTAAGTTATTGGTTGGCTCATCGAGTAATAAAATATCAGGCGCTGAAAAAAGTGCCTGTGCCAATAAAACGCGAAGCTTCCAACCCGGTGCAACCTCACTCATTAACCCTGTATGTTGTTCCACAGGAATCCCCACCCCCGTTAATAATTCCCCTGCTCTTGCTTCTGCGGTATAGCCGTCCATTTCTGCAAATTCAGATTCTAAATCGCCTGCTCGCATACCATCTTTTTCACTCATATTCGGGTTGGCATAAATCGCATCGCGTTCTGATTTGATCGCCCATAACTCCTCATGCCCCATAATCACCGTATCAAGTACCATACAGTCTTCATAAGCAAACTGATCTTGCTTTAGCTTCCCCATGCGTTCATGCGGATCTTTGGAAACATTACCTGCGGAGGCTTCTAAATCTCCGCCTAAAATTTTCATCAACGTTGTTTTTCCACAGCCATTGGCACCAATCAAGCCATAGCGTTTTCCTTTTCCAAAGGTCACAGAAATGTCTTCAAACAAAGGTTTAGCGCCAAATTGCATGGTAATATTTGCGGTTGTAAGCATAATGTATTCTAAAATATGTAAGGTAAAGTGCTTTTAAGAATCGTCCATAACAGACGCACTCTCAAAAACATAAAAAAGGAAATGAAGCTAGTTTTCGTTAAGAGGTAAAGATTCTTCAAAAATACCTGTTAATTTTTGTTTAAACTCGAGGGCGATTTCCCGAGCGGCGGCACGAGTTCTGATAACACGCGGGGTAATTAAAATAACTAATTCGGTTTTAGTGATGGTTTTTTCGGTGCTCCCAAATAATGCGCCCAATACTGGAATTTGATTTAATAATGGAATCCCTGTTTTATCATAGGTTTTATTTTCACTGATTAAGCCACCTAAAACAATAGTCTCTCGATCATGCACCGCGACGATACTGGTGATTTTTCGTTGCAATATAGAGGGGGAATCAATAGCCGAGGTGCTGCCATCTGAGCCTGCGGGAATTGCATTATCAACACTCTGGTCAATGGTCATAATCACTAAACCATTCGCGTTAACCCGAGGTTTCACTTTTAAGGTGACCCCTGTTTCTCGCATTTGAATCGTGTTGCTGGTCGCGCCTGTGTCGGTGGTTAATTCAGAGGTTCTGACGGGAATTTTTTCACCGACTTGAATCACCGCTTCTTGATTGTTTAAAACCATGATAGATGGGGCGGAGATGACATTAATTTTATTATCTTTTGCTTCGGCAGTTAACACCGCACGAATATTATCGGCACTGCTGACAAATGAGTACCCAAACCCTGGGTTAAAAGCGGTCGCGGCTAATTGGGCTATATCGGTTAAACCAATCCCTGAACCACTGCTTGCACCGCCATTTTTATGGGTAAAATACCAGCGAATTCCGTGACGTAATTCATCCGATAAAGTAACAGAAATAATGGTCGCGTCAATTAAAACCTGCAATGGCATCACATCCAGCTGAACAATGACATCTTTTAACATTTTGTATTGTGACGGCGTTGCTATAATAATCAAGGCATTATTGGTTGGATCCGCCACAATATTAACCCCCTCAAGTTGGTCAATACTGCCAGTGGCGTTGCTTGAACCTCTGAGGTTACTCCGACTGTTTGTTAATCGGTTTGATTGATTACTTAAGGTTTTCTTTTTGCCAATACGGCCTGATTTTACCCCTGGAGCAAGACTTTTATCTTTTTTTGGTTTGGATTTTACACCCGTAATAATGGTCGATAATGTACTCGCTAATTCTTCAGCATCGACATGTTTCACTTTATAGACAATGATACCGTTGTTATTACTACTGGTATTAGCTTTATCTAAACGATTCACCCAATGCTTCACCGTAGTCAGATAACGCGCTTGCGGACTAATCGCCATAATCGCATTTAACCGTTCAATCGCAACAAAGCGTAATAGCCCATTTAAAGGCGTTTGTTCGCCACTTTCGAGCATAAATTCTAACTCTTTAATCACCGTTTCAGGCGCGGCTTGTTGTAAAGGAAAGATTCCAAAAGACATCCCTTCCATCACATTCACATCAAAGGTTTTAATGATACCAAGCGCTTGCTCAAGTTCTTGACCATGCCCTGCAATCACCATGACATTACGACTTTTATCTAACCGTATCAAAGCACCTTCCGATAAAATACCCTTCAGAACTTCCGCCATATCCATGACGCTGACGTATTCGAGCGGAATAATCAAAATTTGATGCCCTTCGGGTAACTTTCCTAAATGTTTGCCCGATTTAATACTGGAAAAGCCATTGGCTAATGTCGCAGGTTCAATATGATAAATATTATTATTTTCAACCAATGCAGCGCCATTCATTTTTAATAAAATCGCCAATGTTGGAAGCATTTCAGATTTACTAATGGGCTTAGTGGTTTTAATGGTAATACTGCCACGAACATTGGGGCTAACCACATAATTAAGCCCTAAAATTTCGCCTAAAATGGTTTGAGCCACTTCTTCTATTTCAGCATTGGTAAAATTTAATTCATACTTGCCATTTCTTAATGGTTGTGGGGCTTTTTTAGGCAATGCTTTTTTAGAAATAAAATCTCCCGTACCAGGATAAATTTCAGCCTTAGGCATTTTGGCAACGGGCGCATTGGTTTCAGCAGATTTCTCTTTATCTAGGATAAGCGTGTTAGTTTGAGTGCTTGTTTGTAATGGTAAGCTATCAAGTGGTATTTTTTTCCCCATATCTGGTCCTAAATATTCACACCCTGACATAAAAATTATGACCATCAGAAGAATACTAAATCGTTGAAAAATTTTAAATTCGATCATTATTATTAAATTAGGAGAGATTAGGTTTTAGCAGAAGAAAAAATACGACCGATTATTTGACGAGGGTAACCCGTGCAAATTTACGTTTTCCCACTTGATAAACGTGTTGACATTCATTAGTTAATTTAAGTTTCGAGTCTGAAATTTTTTCGCCATTAATTTTTACCGCCCCTTGTTTAATCATCCGCATACCATCTGACGTACTGGTTACCAGCCCTGATGCTTTTAACAGTGAGGCGATTGCTAGGCCATCTATCCCTATTTTAAGCTCAATTTCAGGCATCTCATCTGGAATGGCGCCGCGTTGAAAACGAGCTTCAAAATTTTCCAGCGCTTTCGTTGCCGCCATTTTATCGTGAAAACGAGTGATAATTTCTTGCGCTAATAACACTTTATAGGTTCGAGGGTTATCGCCTTGTTTACAAGCCTGTTGCCATTGATTAATTTCAGTCATGGGTCGAAAACTTAACAATTCAAAATAACGCCACATTAATTTATCAGAAATAGACATGATTTTACCAAACATCTCATCGGCGGACTCAAAAACACCAATATAATTATTCAAAGACTTGGACATTTTTTGCACACCATCCAAGCCTTCTAAAATGGGCATGGTCATTACGACTTGTGGGGTTTGTCCATAAATGCTTTGTAATTGTCGCCCAACTAATAAATTAAATTTTTGATCGGTACCGCCTAATTCCACATCCGCTCGCATGGCAACCGAATCATAGCCTTGTATTAAAGGGTATAAAAACTCATGAATACTAATCGGCTGCCCACTTTTAAAACGTTTACTAAAATCATCTCGCTCCAGCATTCTGGCAACAGTGTGCTTTGATGCCAGTTGAATTAAATCTGCGGAAGGCATTTCATTCATCCACGTTGAATTAAACATCACCTCGGTTTTTTCAGGGTCTAAAATTTTAAACACCTGATTTTGATAACTTTTCGCATTTTCTAAGACTTCTTCACGAGTCAACGCTTTACGCGTAATATTTTTGCCTGTCGGATCCCCAATCATCCCCGTAAAATCACCAATTAAAAACAGAATTGTATGACCACATTCTTGAAATTGTCGTAACTTGTTGATAAGTACTGTGTGGCCTAAATGTAAATCAGGCGCTGTTGGGTCAAAACCTGCCTTAATTCGTAAAGGTCGATCAAGCGCTAATTTTTTAATCAATTCTGCTTCCACTAAAACATCTTCTGCCCCTCTGGTTAAGGTTTCTAACATATTTTCTGGCATATTTTTTTTTCCGATAATGAATAATAAATGCTGGCATTATAGAGCGAGTTAGGCTTGATTGTTGGAAAAATGAGGAGCCGTTAGACTATAATTAGATAAAGGTCGGGACTTTATTTTAGTTTTTTGTCCTACCTCATATTTTTAACTACTCAACAATAGACTCGTGAAAAATAGACTGTATCAATCCTTATTTTTAGGAATCACTTCCGCCATCGCAGCCAGCGCTAGTTATGCGTTGATTACGCCACAGAATGAGAAACAGGCTAAAATGGAAAGTTTGGCAACCACAATCGCAGCGATCCCATCAATCTACGACACAACTTCAGGCTTTATAGAACAAGCTATTCAATTAGAACAACTCGCCAATTTAGAAGCGCCCCTAAAACCTCAGATAATTCATCATACGATTCAAGAAGATGAATCATTCGCTTCTATTTTATCTCTCTATGATATTGATAAAAAAACCTTTCGACAAATTACTAGAACCAATAAAATTGGCGCCCGATTTAAGCAATTAAAACCTCATACCACATTAACCCTTGAGCTTGACCAAGATTATCAACTAAAAACGTTGATTTACGATGCGGATGATGTCAACACCTTAGTCGCCACTCGAAACAACAAACAATTTGATATTCATATTGAAAGTCGATCGTTAGATGTACAAGAAATTTTAACGCAAGGCACGATTGAAACCAGCCTGACTGTTGATGGTAAAAAAGCAGGCTTATCCGCTGAAATAATAGACCAATTAACTGATAAAATTTTTGCATGGGATATTGATTTTAGTAAAGACCTTAGTGCAGGGGATAAATTTACCGTCATTTATGAAGAAACGTTGGTTGAAGGGCGACGTTTAAAAACAGGCAACATCCTTGCCGCTGAGTTTATAATTGGGGATAAATCCTATTCAGCCATTCGCTACCAAAACAGCGAAGGAGAGGTTACTTATTATTCACCGCAAGGTAAAAATGTTGTTCGTGAAACCCGTAAACCTTTTTTACGAAACCCGATTAAGTTTGCACGGGTAAGTTCAGGTTTTAATCTTCACCGAAGACACCCAATTTCTCACCGAATCCGTGCCCATAAAGGGGTTGATTATGCCGCAAGAAATGGCACCCCGATTCAAGCAACAGGTGGGGGAAAAATAATTTTCAGAGGTCGACAAAGTGGCTATGGTCGAGTGGTTATTATTGAACATGACGAACAGTATAAATCCCTATATGCCCATCTTTCACGCTTTAATAATCAGTACAAACTCGGTGATACGATTAAACAAGGAAAAACACTGGGATATGTTGGGCAATCAGGCGCGGCAACAGGCCCCCACTTACATTATGAGTTTTTAGTTAATGGCGTTCACAAAAACCCAATGACGGTTGAATTACCGCAAACAGAAATTCAAGAAAACAAAGGTTTATTAGCACGTTTTCAACAAAAAGCACGACCGTATATTAATCGACTCAATCAAGCAAATTCAGAAACAGCTATCATCAATGTTGATAAGTTTTTTGCTAAAAAAGCGGACAAACTTTAAATTTTAATGGCAGAACTTTATATTGGTTTAATGTCTGGGACCAGCGTTGATGGTATTGACGCTGGTCTTATTGATTTTAGCCATTCAAAACCCAAACTTATCGCTTTTGAATGTACCGCTTTCCCAAACGCGCTGAAAGAAAAAATCAAGCAATTAAGCTCACATCACGCCCTATTATTAAAAGATTATGGCGCACTTGATTGTCAATTAGGGCATGTGTTTGCCGATGCGGTCAATCAACTTCTCAAAAAATCAGGCATTGCCGCTTCTGAAATTATTGCCATTGGCAGTCATGGGCAAACTCTGTTTCATGAGCCTAATAACTCACGCCCTTTTTCCCTGCAAATTGGCGACCCTAATATTATTGTTGAAAAAACTAATATCACAACCGTTGCCGATTTTCGTCGCCGAGATATAGCGGCAAATGGACAAGGCGCACCACTTGCCCCCGCCTTTCATCAAGCCGTGTTTACTTCATTAAACCAAAGTAGTTGCGTGGTCAATATTGGTGGTATTGCAAATATTACGTTAAAGTCCAATCAACAATTAATCGCTTTTGATACAGGTGTTGGTAATACCTTGATGGATTATTGGTGTCAAAAACACTTAAATAAAGCCTATGACGATCATGGAAATTGGGCAAAATCAGGCGCAGTGATTCCTAAATTACTGCAACTATTCAAACAAGCCGATTATTTTCAACTGCCTGCGCCTAAAAGCACAGGTAAAGAATATTTTTCAACGCAATGGTTAGAAAATCATTTAACGGACTTTTCAGATTGTAACGCCAATGATATACAAGCAACGCTTTGCCAACTTACCGCCGAAAGTATTGCCGATGCCATTCAAAATACACGGCAAGATATTGATGAATTATTAATCTGCGGTGGCGGTGTGCATAATCATTATTTACTCAGCTTATTAACAGGCTTTGGCTATCAGGTTAATTCAACCAAAACCGTGGGAATTCACCCAGATCATGTTGAAGCCATCGCTTTTGCATGGCTGGCAAAGCAAACGATTAATCACAACACGGGAAACCTTCCAGACGTTACAGGCGCAAATAGAGCAGTTATTTTAGGTGGTATTTATCCTAAAACCAATCCTAAACCTTCCTATTAAACCCACCCTTAAAACGCTATTCTGTGAATTAGTCCAAACTATAATAACAATTTCATATAACATCTAGTATTAGTTGATAAAATAGCTTTCATAATTTATTTAGAATCTTTTTTTAACAAAAATAACGTCTTTAGGTATTAAAATGTGTGGAATTGTAGGTGGAATAGCGCAACGTAATGTTGTGCCAATTTTAATTGAAGGACTAAAACGACTTGAATATCGCGGCTATGATTCTGCGGGGCTTGCAGTCATTGATAAAAATACGGTACACAGACACCGTGAAGTAGGAAAAGTCATAGGCCTTCAAGCCTTAATTAAAGAATACCCCATCCGAGGAAATGTAGGAATTGCTCACACACGCTGGGCAACTCACGGTAAACCAAGCACTGAAAATGCCCATCCTCACATCAGCAATAACAGTGTTGCCATTGTTCATAACGGTATTATTGAAAATCATCAAAAGTTAAAAAATGAGCAAGAAAAAAAAGGTTACCAATTTAACTCTGAAACCGATACCGAAGTTATTGTTCATCAAATTCATGAACAACTTTCGGACAGTGACAACTTATTAGACGCAGTTAAAAAAAGCTTACCTTTTTTACAAGGGGCTTATGCGTTAGGCGTTGTCCATAATAATGAACCCGATACCCTCATTGCCTGTCGCCAAGGCAGCCCCTTAGTCATTGGCGTGGGAATTGAAGAATATTTTATTGCCTCAGATGTTGCCGCTTTATTACCCGTCACCCGTCGTTTTATCTTTTTAGAAGAAGGCGATATTGCGGAAATTAAAATTGACTCATTAGTTATTTACGATGCCAATGAAAACATCGTTGAGCGGGAAATCAAAGAAAGCCAATTAAGCGCTCAATCAAGTGACAAAGGTGAATATCGTCACTACATGCTTAAAGAAATTTATCAGCAACCTCAAGCAGTCAGAGAAACATTGGAAGGTAACTTTTTGACCAATGTCTTACAAGACAGTGCTTTTGGTCATCAAGCGGCTGAAATTTTTGATAACATTAAAGCGATTCAAATCATTGCCTGTGGTACCAGTTATCACGCAGGATTAGTCGCCCGCTATTGGTTTGAAAAATTGGCAAAAGTCCCCTGTAACATTGATATTGCCAGTGAATTTCGATACCGATCGCCCGTTATTGCTGAAAACACCCTGATTATTACCATTTCACAATCAGGTGAAACCGCCGATACACTTGCCGCTCTCAAAGAAGCACAAAAACTAGGCGCTAAATATTCGTTAACAATTTGCAATGTTGCTGAAAGTTCATTGACCCGTGAGTCAGATCTTTCCTTTTTAACAAAGGCGGGGGCAGAAATTGGTGTTGCTTCCACTAAAGCATTTACAACCCAATTAGTGGCGCTATTAATGTTGGTCATGGCGATTGGTAGACGTTTTGAATTAAGCGAACGACAAGAAGAAAAAATCACGACCGCCTTATTCAGCTTGCCAGAAAAAATAGAACGGGTCTTAAAACTCGACCAACCGATTAAAGACCTCTCCGAGCAATTCACCGAAAAACAACACGCTCTATTTTTAGGTCGTGGAACGCATTACCCAATTGCAATGGAAGGCGCGTTAAAACTAAAAGAAATTTCCTATATTCATGCCGAAGCCTATCCTGCGGGCGAACTTAAACACGGGCCTTTAGCCTTAATTGATAATGACATGCCCGTTATTATTATCGAGCCTAATAACAGTTTATTAGAAAAATTAAAATCTAATATGCAAGAAGTAAGCGCCCGAGGCGGACAATTAATCGTCTTTATGGATGAAAGTCTCAAAGCCTCTGAGGATGAAAACACCCAAATTATTAACATTCCTAGCATTACGGCTAATGAAATATCACCCATTATTTACACCATTCCATTACAACTATTGTCCTACCATGTGGCCGTTCTAAAAGGCACTGATGTCGATCAACCTCGAAATTTAGCCAAATCGGTTACCGTCGAATAAACGTCAGCTCAAATATAGCCCATGTTCTGTTCATGGGCTAAACCACCCAACCTCCACTTTCTATGACTCCTTTAATTCTGGATTTAACCCTAAACGAAACCCTGACTATTGCGGCTTTTTTTATATGGACAGGTTTTGTGCGAACAGGCTTAGGTTTTGGAGGGGCGGCATTAGGTTTGCCGCTCATGTTATTTGTTAGACCCGATTTATTAATATGGCTCCCTATTATTGGAACTCATTTATTATTTTTTTCAGGAATTACCTTAAGCCGCCGTTTAGGACACGTTGACTGGAAATATTTACGTTATGCATTATGGTTTATCATTCCACCTGCCTTAATTGGGGTTTTCGGGCTGGTAAATCTTCCCGCGTTATGGCTAAATCTTTTCATCTATAGCGTAACCTTTTTTTACGGCATGGTTTGGTTGTTCAATCGGGCGATTAAAAGCAAACAAGCGTGGGCCGATAAACTCTTGCTGATTCTCGGTGGTTATGTTGCAGGGATGACACTCACAGGTGCGCCCTTAATGGTGGCGGTGTTTATGCGAAATGTACACCGTGAACAACTCCGCGATACCTTGTTTGTGCTGTGGTTTACATTAGTAAGCATTAAAATGACAACCTTCGCCGTCCTATCAGTTAATTTACATTTTTTTGAAGCGCTGTATTTAATCCCCGTTGCCGCTATTGGTCATATTATTGGCTTAAAAGCACATCACAAAATTATCCAAAATGACCGTGTTTTTAAACGCTGGGTGGGCGGTGGTTTAGTGGTCGTCAGCGCGCTGGGTTTGTGGCGATTATATCAACCCTTTCTCTCAATTGGGTTTGATTTTTACAGCCTTAATATTTTTTAAAAACATGATTTCGTAATATTTTTTGAGCCACTAAAGATGGGTGGTAGTAATGATAAAAAAGGCGTACTATTGATAGGGAATTTTTTTAGATTACTCGCTCCTTTGTAATTTAGTAAACCCGCTCTTTTGAGGTCATAAAATGTCAATTACTGTTGAACAGAAAAAAACGATTATTGA
>JAGLEW010000182.1 GCA_023144875.1 Methylococcales bacterium | reverse complement strand
TGAAATCCATTGATGAATTACAAACAGCAGGGATTTACCTTGCGGTCATGAAACAAGTGGGCAGTTTTCAGGCTGAATTTCAAGTCACTTATTTTGTGGTCAGTGATTTAGGCTTACATGCACGAATGTACCACGACAAAATAACGGTGCAAATTAGCGCGTTGGCAACAGGAAATGCTGTTTCAGGCGTAGAAGTTACTTTATATAATGAAGTTGATAAGCCATTAGCGGAAACAAAAACCGATTCCGAGGGTCAAGCGCATTTTGGCACCCATCAAGATGCAAGTTATTTACTGGCGCGTGATGGCAATAACCTTTCCGTTTTAAAATTAAACGCCCCTGCATTGGATTTATCCGAATTTAAAATTGAAGGACGTGAACAGAAACCGATTGAACTATTCATTTACAGTCCTCGAAATTTATATCGACCAGGGGAAACCATCACATTTAGCACAATTTTACGCAATGCGGATGCCCAACTATTACCATCGCCTCCGATTAAAGCGGTAATTAAACGCGCCGATGGTCAAAAAATAAAATATTTTACATGGCATCCACACTTAAAAGAACAAGGCTATTACCAAACCGACTACACCTTACCCGAAACCGCTATGACAGGCGATTGGATTTTAGAATTAACCATTGCCGATAAAACCACCCATCAATATAAATTTAAAGTCGAAGATTTTTTACCTGAACGCATGGAATTATTGTTGGGTAAACAACCTGCTGCAGATAATTGGACAGACAGCGATTCGGCGTTAACTATTCCCGTTTCAGGGCGTTATTTATACGGCGCACCTGCGGCTAAAAATCGTCTTAACAGCAAAGTTTTAATTAAAAAAAATCGTCACCCCATAAAAACCTTAAAAGATTATTATTTTGGCTTGGAAGATGAAAAACCCGATACAGGTCTTGAAGAACTAGGGGATATAACATTAGATGCTGAAGGACGTATAAATTTAAATATCGACTCGGTTTGGGGCAATGTGAAACACAGTCCGATGGCGATTAAGGTCATCAGTAGTTTGTTTGAAACAGGCGGTCGTCCTGTGACGCGCTCGATTGATTACACTTCATGGCCACAAAAAACCTTAATTGGTATTCGTCCTCAAATGGTCTTGAGCGACATTCCTGACAGCAGTGAAATCAGCTTTGATATTGTTAAATCCACCCCAAAAGGCGTATTGCAAGGGAACACCGAAGTGGTGGCAAAACTTATTAAAGAACAACGCGATTATTATTGGGAATATTCCAATTCTCAAGGCTGGCATTCGGAACATACCGATAAAAGCTATCCTGTGTTTGAAAAACGTTTTGATTTAAATGCAAAAAAAGCGGTTACGTTAAAAGTACCCGTGGAATGGGGCGCGTATTTACTTTTAATTGAAGATGGAGTAACTGGTCAGCAAAGTTCGGTACGGTTTTATGCAGGCAGTGGCTGGCATGAGAAAGAAAGTAATCAATCCGCACGACCTGATCGAATTGTGCTTGAATTAGATAAAAAAAGTTATATCGCCGAGGAAACGATTCAGCTTAAAATCACGCCGCCTTATTCAGGCAATGGTTTTATTTCGGTTGAAAATGGCGAAGAACAGCTCTGGTTTGAACGAATTAATTTATCAGCAAAAGGCAATGTGGTTAACATTCCAATAAACAAAAAATGGGCGCAACACGATTTATATATTTCAGCCGTTGTTTTCAAAGCAGGGGACTCTAAACAAAGAATTACGCCCAATCGTGCGGTGGGAATTATACATCTGCCGTTAAACCGTGCTGATCGACAATTAAGCCTCACAATTAATGCGCCAAAAACCACCATTCGCCCTGAAACAACTTTGAAAACCAGCGTTAAAATCACGGGGGCTGTGGCAGGACAAAAAACCTATGTAACCTTAGCGGCAGTGGATGTGGGAGTGTTAAATATTACCAATTTTAAAACGCCTAATCCCTTTGAGTGGTTTTTTGAACCACGCCGATACACAGTCGATCAACGTGATATTTATAATAAAATTATTGAATTGGTGAAAGGTGGCGTGACCAAGGCCCGTTTTGGTGGCGATGCCGATGAGGATAAACATGCAGGCGGCGCACGACCTGATTCTAAAATAAAAATCGTCTCGTTATTTAGTGGTGTGGTGGAAACCGATGCCCAAGGTATAGCAAAAATTGATTTAAAAATTCCTGATTTTAACGGGCGTTTACGACTCATGGCAGTGGGGTTTAATCACCATCAATTTGGTGCGACTGAACACGATATTACGGTCAGTGCGCCGATTATTGCCGAAGCGTCCTTACCCCGTTTTTTAGCCGCAGGCGATCAAGCGGAATTAACCTTAGATTTACGCAATC
>JAGLEW010000181.1 GCA_023144875.1 Methylococcales bacterium | reverse complement strand
TAGTAGTAGTAGAATTTTTTCAAGCCAAGCTATCTACTAACAATAGCAGTTATTTATTCATTTTATTTTTGTTAATGTTGGGTCTTAAGCAGAAAGAGATAAAGGAAATTTATGGAAAATATATGGCAAATAAAGTAATTCCTCGATTATTAAAGGGAAGTAACGCCGAATATTTTTTAGAAAAATATGATTATTATGAGATAAGGCAATGACCCCTGATGGATATTGATGAGGTGCGCCTCGTTATGCGTTTCTAGCTTTCATCATCGCCATTAAAGCCATTTTTTGCTTATTGGCTTGGGCTTTTTTAGCCGCCGCTCTGGTTATTAAGCGGTGTTGTTTGGCTTCATAACGTTGTTTTGCAAGCGCTGGGCTGTATTTTTTTTCGGTTGGCTGGATTTTAATGCAATCGACAGGACATGGCGGCACGCATAATTCACAGCCTGTGCATTCAACTGAAATAACCGTGTGCATTAATTTTGATGCGCCAACAATGGCATCCACAGGGCAGGCATCTATACATTTAGTACACCCGATGCAATCTGCTTCAATGATAACCGCCACCTGAAGCAGTGTGTGTGTGCCAAATTCAGGGTTTAAAATTTCAAACGGCTTGCGTAACAGATCAGCTAAGGCTCGGATGGTTTCAACACCCCCAGGGGGACATTGATTGATATT
This sequence comes from Methylococcales bacterium, assembly GCA_023144875.1. Lineage (GTDB taxonomy): Bacteria > Pseudomonadota > Gammaproteobacteria > Methylococcales > Methylomonadaceae > WTBX01. The sequence goes on along the minus strand of JAGLEW010000181.1, from coordinate 3,599 downwards.
TGCTTCGTCCGCAGCCAACGCGGCGGCATAGGGTTTGCACCCCGAATAGCCACAGCGTTCGCATTGGGTTTGAGGCAATAAGGCATTAATAGCGTCAATCACTACAGTACCTTAAGCAACTCCACTTCAAAAATCAAAGCCGCATTCGCAGGAATATCCGCCCCCGCACCATTCTTGCCATAGGCTAATTCTGAGGGGATAAAAAAGCGGTATTTTGAGCCTTCTTTCATTAATTGAACCCCTTCTGTCCAACCTGCAATCACACGGTTTAAAGGAAATGCCGCAGGTTCTCCACGTTTATAAGAGCTGTCAAACTCATTACCATCCAACGTTGTGCCTTGATAATGGACGCTCACTTGATCGCTGGCTTTTGGTGATTTCCCCGTGCCTTCGGTTAAAATTTCATATTGCAGACCGCTTGCCGTGGTGGTGATGTTGTCTTTTTTGCCATTTTCAGCCAAAAAAGCAATGCCAGCGGTTTTATTTTCGTCAGGTGTTGATGAGTTAGCATTAAAAAACACAGTAAAGCCTATTATCAGTAGTATAAAAAAGAAAAAGATCCCATATTTCACAATAAATCTCGTTGTTCAAATGATCGGTTGGCTATTATAAAGGGGTTTTATGTTGTAGGGTATTTTATTAAAAGGTATGACCAATGCTGATGTAAACTTGAAATTCATCATCTTCGGGGCGTTTATTCAGCGCTCTGGCAAGGTCAAGTCGCAATGCGCCAATCGGTGTTTTATAGCGTAACCCTAAACCCGCACCCATTCGTAAATCACTAAAATTTTGATAAATACTGGTGTAAGCTTGACCTGCATCTATAAAGCCGACTACCCCAATATTATCCGTGACCCAGCTCCGAAGTTCGAATGATAATGCCAATAATGACAAGCCTCCGACCTTATTTCCATTCGTATCTTTAGGCGATAAGGATTGAAAACTAAATCCTCGAACCGTATCACCTCCACCTGCAAAATAACGTAAATCAGCGGGGACATCATCCACTTCAGCGCCCCAAATATTCCCCAAAATAATACGCCCTGCCAATATTAGGTTTTTAGAGGCGGTTAAACTTAAATAGTGGTTGTAGCGAATTTTTTGTTTATGAAATCGTGCGCCTGAACTTATATCATAAAACGGTTCTTCATCAAGCCATAATCGTCCACCCGAGGAGGGCTCTAAAAAATGATCACTAAAATCCCAACTAAAACGGACAGGAATGGATATTAAATTAAAACTTTCGGTGGTTTTGTTATTTTCAGTGACTTGTGAAAACCGATACGCTAGCCCAACATTAATCCGTTTTTTTCGATCAATTTGGTGTTCAATAATGGCTGAAATTTCCGCGCGAAGGCTTTCAAAGGCATCGGTATCTTCACGGGTAATGGCAGAATTAATAATAAGCGTATTTTCAGGACGATAAAAAACAGGTTTACGAAAACTGGCTTCAAAAGAGGACTTTATCATGGAAATATTAAGCACTAAATCAACATTTTCGCCTTTATTCCAAAAATTTCGATGCTCCCATTCAAGTCGAAACAAGACCATTTCTTCATCGGTAGTCAGTCTTAAACCTGCGCTAATGGTGCGTGGTAAGCGTTCGGTTAATTCAAACGTGATGGGATGTTGTCCATTATCATCGGCTTCCTTGGCTAAATGTAAGCGTGCAATCGTAAACAAGCGACTATCAATCAAGGTTAAACGCTGTTTATTCAACGCTTTTTGATCGTACAACACCCCTGACTGCCACTGGATTAATTTTTTTAAAAAATCAGTATCGACATTTTTATTGCCTGTAAAGCTCACGTCGCCAACAGTGACTTTATGACCCGCATCTAAGCATAAATCCAGTGATACACGTTTCAAATCATGATTGACCACCACTTTACGCGGACACAGTTTTGCAAAGGCATGGGAATGATCTTTGGCATAGCGTAATAATTTTTCTTCAGCAGCTAAAAGATCAGTTGTCAGTGCAGGTTTATCCAGTTTTAAATTTAATTGTGCCAGTGTCGGCTCGGCTAACTCGGTGGTATCTTGATGAATCAGTACTTTATTTAAACGATAAGGCTCATCTAACTCAAATTGAAAAACAAGCGTTAAAGATTTTTTTTGTTTTTTAAGTTGAATAAGCACCGTTGCACCAAAATACGCATACGAACGTAGTAGCTTGATAAAATTTGGAATGTCTTTTTTAGCGCGTTGTTTTAAGACAAATAAGCTACTTGGGGGATTGTCTTGCTGTTTTTTAGCAAAGGAATAGCTAAGTAATTCTTCTTCTAAACCTTCATCGCTAATACCTTTTATCTCAACGGTATAGCTGATATTTTCGGCATGAACAGTGGGTATAGCACTTAAAATTAAGATTAAAAAAAACAACCCACGCATGTTTATTGGGTCAAATTTAAATGGGGGGAGTGAATAGCGGGAATACGATAGAGTTTTAAAATATCTTTTTCGCTGGCTATTGCCTCTTGATGATTTAAAATCAGTTGATAGCCTTGGTCATTTTTAAAGGAAATATATTTCTCTTGATTATTTTTGAGCAGTTGACAAAATTGTTGAAAATTATGAAAGGTTTTTCCATTGACCGAATCCACAATCCAACTGTTAATATTGTGATAACCAAAGTTCACATCCGCCGCTAACACTTGTAAGGCGACCACGACATGTTGTTTTTTATCACTCGTCCATTCAGGTTTGTCTTGTAAAAAATGAAAAGGGCCTGAGTTTATTTTAGGAATGCCCCACGCGTTTAAAATATTTTGTGTTAATGGCACAAAAACAACGCCCCCATAAATATAATATTCTGGGATGTCATCAAATTTTTCCTGACCAACAAGGTCATAACGGGATATTTTTTTTTGAGCAATTAAGGTAGTTTTTTGCACTTTACCCGCTCGAACATAAGTAATGTTAATTTTATCGCCAATATGATGCAGTTCAATGGCATAGCTAAAATTACTTCTGAGGGTGTCGGTAAAATTAACCGTGCCATTATTCGCAATATCATAGTTGTCTATTTTTAAAATAACGTCATTTTCTTGTAATTTATTCGCCGCAGAGCTGCCCTTAAAGACTTTAACCACTAAAACCCCTGTTTGCGATTTTGTAAGTCCATAGAATTTTCGAGCGGAGGTGTTTTCTAAGGGTTGAGTCCGAAAACCTAATTCAGGAAAGCCGATATTTTCCGATTTTTTACTGTCTTTTAAGACATGCTGAATAATGCTGGGGGGAATAAAATACCCCACATTTGCCGCCAGACCGACTGAAATTGATTGCATCACCACACCGACAATTTTATTGTTCACAATCACAGGGCCGCCGCTGTTCCCCGAATTAATCGCCGCATCAATTTGACCTGCTAATAAATAGCTGTTGGCATGGGCATAAAACTGTTGCTCAACCCGTGATAATACGCCTTGGGTAATGCTTAAAGACTCCCCTCCTAAAGGATAACCATAGACCGCCACGGCTTGATGAAGCTTGGGTAATTTTCCAATTTCAATCGCATGTAAGTCTTCAAAAAAAGCAGTTTCTTTTAAGGTTAAAATGGCTAAATCAGCATAATGTGAAATAAAACTGACCTTCGCAAT
>JAGLEW010000180.1 GCA_023144875.1 Methylococcales bacterium | reverse complement strand
TACTCCTAATACTCCTAATACTCCTCCTATATCATCCATTATCTCCAGCCAATTAAAAAAAGATTCTAATTTAAATTTTTTTAAGATAAATTTTACAGCAGAGCTTCTATTCTTGACTAAATTATAAAGCTCTTGTTGCAACGCCTTTTTATCGTTATACAAATTTTTTATTGTATCTTCATAACGCAATAATTCCCCTGCAAACTCAAGAGACTCCAGCATTTCATGTAAAAGTAGTAACTCTGCGTGGGTTACGTTCCAAATTGCCGCCATGCCCGCATTATTTTTATCCACTAATCGCTTCACCACATAATAAGCCAGCAAATATTCTAAAAAAGATTTATGTGGAAACTTTAACGTATTATTTCGAGTGGAATCATTCACCAACACCCCGCAAGTTCTTACATCGTGTTTCACCGCATCAAGGGGAGTTTTATGATCTTGTAAGCGCCGTCTTAACGGCTTTTCTTTTTTTGACGTTAAGGCATTACCTTGCAAGGAAACCTCATCAGGAATAGTTTCATATAATTGATCAACAATTTTATTAAACTGCTCGCCATTAATTTGATTGGGTAGGCGTTCTTGTGCCATATAAACCGCAATACCTGTCATAAAATAATCACGCTCCGATTCATTGAGTATCATAAATGACACATCATCATGACGCTTTTCGGTTTGTCGCTTGTAATTGTGTTTAATAAACTGCCCAATCACCAGCGCGGAATTAATCTCATGTTTGCGTTGTTTTAATTCCGATGCCCAGATTTGATTCACCAGATACAGCATGGAAGGGCGTGAAATCACATCGTAAAATTTAGCATCCTCCTGCGCTAATTGGCAAATATCATCACGATTTGGAGAGCCTAATTTATCTAAGCTTTGTGCAATTTGAGTCAGTGAAAAGGGTTGTAAATGCAAGGCTTGAACATAAGCCCCTGTTGCAGTAGAACCATCAACCCCAAGCAAGGCTTTTAATTCTTGGTTATCTAAAAAGAAATTCGGCCGACCTGTAATTAAAATTTTCGCTTTTGGGTAACAAAATTTCCATAATGATCGAAAGTGATCAAACCGCGCTTCACCATCTGCCACCTCCGCCATTTCATCAAACCCTTCAAAAATTAATAATAATCGCCCTGCCTGTTGCAGTTTCATCAAGGCTTTTGGATCAATACGATAATGACCTGCCCACACACTTAAAAGCTCTAAAGGTTGCAAGGTTTTTGGGCTTTTCCCACGTAGTTCTAATAAAATTGGAATGCGCGGCGGCTTGCCATTATGTTGCGTCACTAAATGATGCGAAAACATCAACGTTCCTGTGCTTTTTCCTTGCCCATATTCGCCTAATAATGCTAACTGACGCTGACCTGATTCGTTTAACCACTTGCTTAAATAAATTTCTAAATCATCCTCAATCGGCTGTTTATTTTCATTTTTAATAGTTGACGGCACATAAATATCAGGTAAGACCAACTCCGAATCAGGCAAGCAATCAGATTCCACCCGTTTTTTTAAATCTAAAAAATAATCCTCAAAATTAACCAAACTATCCAACAAATAAGACTCGGTATATTGTTGAAGCGTTATTTCATTCGATAATGTTCGCTGTTCCTCCCCTTCACCATTTTGCACAATGATAATAAATTCACATAACGTGGTAATATGTTGCAAAGCATTGACATAATCCACAAACGCTTTAATCTGCTCATCATCAGGTATTTGACGACAACAAAAAACTGCCGTGGTTTTATCTTCCTTAACATTTTTACCAAGCCAACAATGGGCTTTTTCATGCCAATCGAGATCATTATTGGTTTCAAAACGATAATAATTTTGCCAACGTAACGTTAACAGCTCAATCGCCTGAATATGCCATGCTAAATTATTTTCTGGAACGGCTAATGCGCTTACCTGCTTGCTGTAATCAGGTGCGTTATAAAGGGCTAATTCAGGTTGATTGGAACATTTGCGCTGTAATTCTTTGAAGCCTTCGGATAAAAAATGTACATTGTCATGGCGCTTTTTTTGTTCATGTTGATTGAGTGAGATTTCACCGTCCCAATCCGCGAAGGTTTTTTGAATCAGCCATGTAACCCACATTAAAAAGCCAATAATTAACACTTTTTCCGACCATTCAGGTTTGACGGTCTCTATTTCAACCCCTGAAAAATGCGCGATCACTTTTATGATGACTGTCCAAGGGGTTTGATAACCCACACTGCTGAAGCCCAAAGTGACTAATGAGGTTAACGCAAAAAGTGAGGCAAAGGCGTATTTCTCTCGTGTGTATTTGGATTTATATTTTAGATAAATAATCCAAAGCATCAAGATAAGACTGAGAACGAGTAAAGCAATACTTATATAATCCACAATTATCTCCTTTAACAAAGAATAACCGTATTTTAAGCGTTAGACTGCTTTTTGTAAATTGGTTTGCGCTAGGCTTAATTTGATAAGGTGTGCTGATAAATGACCGTCATTAATTTTCTATGTTGCTATCAGCTAATGAGCTATATTTTTCATCATTACTTGCTCGCAAAGATGAAATCATCGCATAATCACTATCATCAAAATGATAGAGGTTAAATCATGATTAAAGTTGCTCCCTTGCGCTACGGCGTTATATTTAAAAAAGTATTTTCCAAACCGCATATTTTTACGGCGTTCGTTAAAGATATACTTGGACTGGATATAGAAATTGATAAAGTCGAAACCGAAAAATCCTTTTCACCGA
>JAGLEW010000018.1 GCA_023144875.1 Methylococcales bacterium | reverse complement strand
TCATCCAATTCTTCAGGACGTGAACGAGACATATTGGCGTTGGCTAATAAATCACTGACCATGCCAATCATCCAGTTTTGTGAGGATAATACGTCACGAGCATTGGCGGGGTTTTTAGCCAATTTAATCAGCGAAATCATGGCATCAATGTTGGATAAAGCCACGCCTAAACCTTCTAAAAGATGCGCTCGATCACGGGCTTTACGCAGTAAATAAAGGGTACGACGAGTAACAACTTCTCGGCGATGATCAATAAAGGCGCTTAAAATTTCTTTTAAACTCATGCAATAAGGGCGACCATTTAAAATCGCCACCATGTTGACCCCAAAAACAGTCTGTAATTGGGTTTGTTTGTATAAATTATTGAGGATAACTTCAGCGACTTCACCGCGTTTTAATTCAATTACCATGCGCATCCCGTCTTTATCAGACTCATCGCGCAACGCTGAAATACCCGCTAATTTACCTTCTTTGTGCATTTCACCGATTTTTTCTAACAAACGGGCTTTATTAACTTGATAGGGCAGTTCGGTAACGATAATGGCTTGGCGATCCTCATGAGCGCCGCACGGCTCAAAATGAGTTTTCGCGCGTAAATGAACCCGTCCACGACCTGTACTATAGGCATCATGAATACCTTCAGCGCCATTAATATAGGCAGCCGTTGGAAAATCAGGCCCTGGAATATAGGCCATTAAATCATTGATATTCATTTCAGGTCGATCAATTAAGGCCAAACAAGCGCTTACAATTTCATTTAAATTATGAGGGGGAATATTGGTCGCCATTCCTACGGCAATACCTGATGAGCCATTGATTAATAATGTGGGAATACGAGTTGGCATCACCGACGGCTCTGATTCAGACTCATCATAATTAGAGACAAAGTCAACGGTTTCTTTGTCTAAATCAGCTAGAATTTCATGAGAAATTTTAGCCATTCTAACTTCGGTGTATCGCATGGCGGCAGGCGAGTCACCATCAACACTCCCAAAGTTTCCTTGACCATCAATTAACATGTTGCGCATAGAAAAAGGCTGTGCCATTCTCACCATGGTATCGTAAACGGCAGTGTCACCATGAGGATGATATTTACCAATGACATCACCAACGACCCGTGCTGATTTTTTATAGGCTTTATTCCAATCATTACCCAGTACGCTCATGGCATATAGAACTCGCCGATGGACAGGTTTCAAGCCATCTCTTACATCAGGTAAAGCCCGACCAATAATGACGCTCATGGCGTAATCAAGGTACGATTGTTTCATCTCGTCTTCGAGGTTTACAGGAATAATTTCTTTAGCAAAATCTGACATAAGATCCATATTGGGTTGATTTACGACAAACAATCAATGTTGGTCTGTGCATCTTTAAGTGTATTATTTTTTTACAAAAAGACAGCGATTATTTCTAATATTATACCAAATAAAGTCGTTTTAATAACCTTTTAACCGTGGGTTTTATGGGATAATCTACTTTATTTTTGAGGATTAAGTGATGAATTTTAAAACCATTGAATCGTTTGTGGGTAATACGCCGCTGGTTAAATTACAGCGATTAGTGACCGATAAAAATAACAACACTTTGTTGGTGAAATTAGAAGGCAATAACCCAGCAGGATCGGTAAAAGATAGACCCGCTTTGAGTATGATTCAATATGCCGAACGACGAGGTGAAATTAAAGCGGGGGATTGTTTGATTGAGGCAACCAGTGGAAATACGGGGATTGCGTTAGCGATGGCAGCCGCGATTAAAGGGTATGAAATTACATTAATTATGCCTGATAATATGAGTATGGAGCGTCGAGCCTCAATGAAAGCTTATGGCGCTAATATCGTGTTAACGCCTGCTGAAAAAAGTATGGAAGGGGCGATTGATTTGGCGCGTCAAATGGAAAAAGAAGGGAAAGGGCGAATTTTAGATCAGTTTTCAAATACGGATAATCCCTTAGCGCATTACGAGGGAACGGGGGTTGAAATTTGGCGTGATACCGAAGGCATGGTAACGCACTTTGTCAGTGCAATGGGAACGACAGGCACCATTATGGGAACATCACGCTATTTAAAATCACAAAATTCGGCGATTCAAATTGTGGGAGTACAGCCTGAAGATGGTGCAAAAATTCCAGGAATTCGCCGCTGGCCACAGGCGTATTTACCAAAAATATATGATGCGAAACGTGTGGATAAAGTGATGGAAATGGATCAACAAACCGCTGAAGAGACCACACGGGCTTTAGCGGCACAAGAAGGTATTTTTGCAGGCGTTTCATCGGGTGGTGCGGTGGCGGCGGCACTTAGGTTATCACAAGAGGTACAGGATGCGGTGATTGTAGCGATTATTTGTGATCGTGGAGATCGGTATTTATCAACAGGTGTTTTTTTTAGTTAATCTTTGCCACATCTTTTAAAATATTAAAGTAATAAAGGTTTTAATTATCGCCTATAAAAAATCAATAAGTTATAACGGATAAGGTGATTCACTCTTACCCTGACATTCGCGTTAAATTAAAATACTGTCGACAAAATTGATGTAAAATATAGGCAGGTTTCGCATCTGCACCAACTCTGGGCATTGACATCCGCCCCTATTTTGTTTTAAAGTGCGACTCGCGTAATTCAGTATGCAAAAAAATTATAATCAACGTGGAGTATATAACATGGCAACACCATTAATTCAAATGGCATTAGATTCTTTAGATTTTGACGCAACCATCGCTCTTGCAGAAGAGGTCGCGCCTCATGTGGATATTTTTGAAATTGGAACCCCTTGTATTAAACATAACGGTATCAAATTAGTTGAAGAACTAAGATCAAGATTTCCAGACCAATTACTTTTAGTTGATCTTAAAACAATGGATGCTGGTGAATACGAAGCAACTCCTTTTTATGCGGCGGGTGCTGATATCTGTACTGTGTTAGGTGTTTCAGGTGCCGCAACGTGTGCAGGCGTTATTAAAGCCAGTAATGCAAATGGTTCTGAAACTCAAATTGACTTGATCAATGTTGCTGATAAAGAAGCATGTGCAAGAGAAATGGTTGAAGCGGGTGCTCAAATTATGGGTATTCATACAGGCCTTGACGCACAAGCAGCGGGCGATACCCCTTTCAATGACTTGAACTTAATTGCAAGTCTTGATTTAGGTGTTCGTATTTCAGTCGCAGGTGGTATCAATCAATCAACGGTACAAGATGTTGTTCGTGCAGGTGCTGACATTATTGTTGTTGGTGCGGCTATCTATGGTGCACCTTCTCCTGCAGAATCGGCTCGTGAAATTCGTGAATTAGTCGACGCAGCATAATACGGAGTATCGCTTATGTGGCAACAAGAAAATCAACGTCTAATCATTAGCAAAATTTCAGAAATTCTTGATGCAACTGAAGATACATACGCCGAAGAAATGACAACCATGTTCGATGGTGCCAAGCGTATATTCATTTCAGGTGCAGGACGATCAAAACTCGTCGGAAATTTTCTGGGTATGCGTTTAATGCACAGTGGTTACGATGTTAGCATGGTGGGTGAAATTGTGACCCCAAGTATTAGAAATGGTGATTTATTGATCATAATTTCAGGCTCTGGTGAAACAGAGCAACTCATTGCTTTTACGAATAAAGCAAAAAGTGTAGGGGCTAAAATTGTACTAATTTGTTCAAAATCCAAATCAACCATAGGTGATATGGCGGATGGTGTTTTTCAAATTGGTAAAAATGATTCCTACGCAACCGTGAAAGGTATGCCAATGGGAACAGTCTTTGAGCTTTCTACCTTGTGCTTTTTAGAATCGGTTGTCTCACATTTAATTTGGGAAAAAGAAATCCCCGAAGAGAAAATGAGAGAAAGACACGCGAACATGGAATAAGTTCTTTTAAAAAACGGGTAGTTTTTAACTACTCGTTTTTTTTGATACATACAATAATAAATAGAGACAAATGACTGCGAGCCAAATTTAACACAGTCTTTGCCATCATCAATAAATCAGTAGGAGAAAAATATGGCTTCGCGCAGACATTTAGCGAACGCAATACGCGCTTTAACTATGGACGCAGTTCAAAAAGCAAAATCTGGACATCCAGGTGCGCCAATGGGCATGGCAGATATTGCTGAAGTATTATGGAATGATCATTTAAAACATAACCCAACTAGCCCAACATGGGCAGATAGAGATCGTTTTGTGTTATCAAACGGTCATGGGTCAATGTTAATTTATTCGCTATTGCATTTGTCAGGCTATGACTTAGCAATGGATCAATTAGCGTCTTTTCGCCAATTACATTCGCAGTGTGCGGGTCATCCTGAATACGGCTACGCACCTGGTATTGAAACAACTACGGGTCCCCTAGGACAAGGCATCACCAATGCGGTGGGTTTTGCGATGGCGGAAAAAGTACTTGCTAACCAGTTCAATAAACCAAATCATAAAATTGTTGACCATAATACTTATGTATTTATGGGTGATGGTTGCTTGATGGAAGGTGTTTCTCATGAAGCCTGTGCCTTAGCGGGTACATGGGGTTTAGGAAATCTCATTGCCTTCTGGGACGATAACAATATTTCAATTGATGGTCATATTGATGGTTGGTATACAGATGATACCGTAAGACGTTTTGAAGCCTATGGCTGGCACGTTATTTCTGTTGATGGACATGATTCAGAGGCGATTAATGCCGCTATTCTATTAGCGAAAAAAGAAAGCGACAAACCTTCATTGATTTGCTGTAAAACGATTATTGGTTACGGTTCGCCTAATAAAAGCGGAAGCCATGATTGCCACGGTGCTGCATTAGGGGATGAAGAAGTCGCTTTAGTTCGTAAAGAATTAGGTTGGGACGCGGAACCTTTTGTTATTCCTAATGATGTTTATGCAGGTTGGGATGCAAAATCGAAAGGCGCAGAGGTTGAAGCAGAATGGAATACGCGTTTTGAGGCTTATGCGGCTGAATACCCAGAACTAGCGGTTGAATTCAAACGTCGTATGGCGAATGATTTACCTGCAGATTGGAAAGAAAAAAGTGATGCCCTTATTGCTGAAACCAACGAAAATGCAGCAAGTTTAGCATCACGTCAATCCTCACAAAAAGTGATCGCAGGATTAGCACCAACCTTACCTGAGTTTTTGGGTGGCTCTGCTGATTTAACAGGATCAAACTTAACCAGTTGTGATAGTTTTACGCATGTAAATGGTAAAGAAATTGGTAACTACATTTCTTACGGTGTCCGTGAATTTGGTATGTACGCTATTATGAATGGCATGACATTGCATGGTGGATTATTACCATTCGGTGGTACCTTCCATATGTTCTCTGATTATGCAAAAAGTGCTTTCCGCATGGCTGCATTGATGAAAATTCGAACCATTGCAGTGTTAACACATGACTCAATTGGTCAAGGTGAAGACGGACCAACACATCAACCTGTTGAAAATACCTCAGCCATGCGTTATATCCCTAATATGGATGTTTGGCGTCCTGCTGATTCAACTGAAACAGCGGTTTCTTGGGTTATGGGTGTTGAGCGTATGGACGGACCTACAAGCTTAGTGCTTAGTCGTCAAGGCCTCCCTTTTATTTCAAGAACGAATGGGCAAATTGCCGCAATTCGCAATGGTGCTTATGTGATTTCAGAAGCGGCGGGCGATGCAAGTGCAATTATTATTGCAACAGGTTCAGAAGTTGATTTAGCATTGAAAGCTCAAGCAGTACTTGCTGACAAAGGAACAAACGTTCGTGTTGTTTCTATGCCATCAACGAATGTTTTTGATCGTCAAGATCAAGCTTATAAAGACAGCATTTTAACACCAGGTGTTAAACGTGTTGCGGTTGAAGCGGGTATAAGTGATTTTTGGCGTAAATATGTCGGCCTTGAAGGTGGCGTTGTCGGTATTGATACCTTTGGTGAATCAGCACCTGGTGGCGATGTAATGAAACACTTTGGCTTTACGGTTGAAAATGTTGTCGCAAGTGTTGAGGCTGTGCTTTAACTCAAGCTAAAAACTGTATCTGCGTTTGTATGTATTAATTGAGAAAAACAAATTTAAAAAGTGTTAATCTTGAACAAGTTGCGTTAGGATAGTGACTTTAATAATTATATATGCGCAGGTATGGGCATTAAAATAACGTCTAGAGGGGAGTTTAAACGTGAAGATACAAAATTTAACCGGTGGTTTGGTTGCAGCATTGGTATTAGCGAGTCCTGTCGTTGGGGCAGAAGATTATCCAGCAGCTAATTTTGAACCAACCGTTATTTTTAGTGATGTGGATGAAACAAGCACTAAATCATCGTCATCAAACAGTGATAGCAGTTCTAAAGCTGAAAAAAGCCAAGCAGATAGTCAATATCCTGCGGCCAATTTTGAGCCTACGGTTGTTTTTCATGATAAAGAATATAAACATAAAACACTAGATATATCATCTGCGAAAAGTTCATCGGCTAGTTCCAGTTCAACGACTGAATCAGCCGAAAAATCTTCTGATGATATTAGCGTAACGGTAACAGAAATTAGTGATTCATCAGCAGAAGCTGGAGATGAATCTATGGTTACTTTACTCGGTTTGTTAGTGTTAGCGGGCGCAGGGTTTTTCTTATTGAAAAAGAAAGTAGCCTCTGGATCATCAGCACCGAAGAAAGTAGCTATAAAAAGAACAAAAGCGACGGCAAAAAAAGTTATTAACTCAAATACAGGCGTTGGACGGTATTTAAGTAAAAATATGCCTGAATTATCATCGGTGGCTAAATATTTAAAAGATAGAGAAAAAACACCGACATCAGGGGTTGCCAAATATGTAGCAAAACGAGTTGTTGCAGCAAAAGCGGCAGCTGTTTCTAAAAGAACAGGTGTTGAGAAGTATCTACGTGATAGAGGGTAAAAAATGGCGGGTTTATTTGGATCTATGTTTGGTGGCTCAGCTAAAACTGAAGCACCGAGAGAGTCAACTGCGAAATCAGTTAATACAGATGGTTTAACAGGTGTTGAGAAATATTTGGAAAATCAAAAGCCAATTGTCTCTGCAACAGGTGTTGCTAAATACCTGAAAGTTAAAGCGTTGAATGAGCCAAGTGGTGTTGAAAAATATCTAGCAAAGAAATCGATTGCATCGAAACAACTAGCGGCGGCTGAGCAATTGACATCAAGTAAATTGTCGGGTGTTGCAAAATATTTAAATGCGCAGGTAGAAACACCAAAAGCGAAATTAAGTAGTGTGGAAAAATATCTAGCTAATAATCATTCTAAAAGTAGTGTGGCAAAATATGTTGCCCGTAGAGCGATTGAAATTAGAAACACCCCACCTGTTCTTAAAACGACTGGGGTTGCACATTATTTAGAGAACCGTAAAGTAGTGTTAGTTACAGGGGTTGCTAAATATGTAAGAAAACAAGTGATTGAAACTCAAAAAATGGTGGCTGAAACTGTGACAGCTGTTGAGTCGGCTGCTGTATTAGCGCCTGTGAGTGGTGTTGAGCGATATTTACAAGCAAGAGATTAGTTTTTTGTTTGAAAGATTGTCTGGATAGTCAATAAAAGGCATCCAGACAGTATTTTATAGAATGTTATTGAATTGTGATCAGGAATCTTTTTCATAATTCAATAGGGTTAAATAATCGGTTAGTATTATTTATTTGTATTTTTATATTTAAAGTTAAAAGGGTGTTTTCTCATTATGGCAAATTTACTTGAACAATTAAAAGAAATGACAGTTGTTGTCGCAGATACAGGTGACCTTGAAGCAATTGGAAAATTTACACCGCGTGATGCGACGACAAACCCTTCATTAATCACAATGGCGGCAGAAATGCCTCAGTATCAAAGCATTGTTGATGACACACTTACAGGTGCAAGAACAACCCTAGGAAATGATGCGTCAGCGGCAGATGTGGTTACCTTAGCCTTTGATCGTTTAGCCGTTTCTTTTGGGCTTGAAATTCTCAAAATTGTATCGGGTCGTGTTTCAACGGAGGTTGATGCCCGTCTTTCTTTTGATACCGATGCAACGATTGCTAAAGGTCGTGAATTAATTGCTCAGTATGAAGCCGCTGGCATCTCTAAAGATCGAATTTTAATTAAAATTGCCGCAACGTGGGAAGGCATTAAAGCCGCAGAGGTTTTAGAAAAAGAAGGGATTCACTGTAACTTAACCTTGTTATTTGGTTTGCATCAAGCGATTGCCTGTGCTGAAGGCGGGATTACCTTAATTTCACCATTCGTCGGTCGTATTCTCGATTGGTACAAAAAAGATACAGGTCGTGATTCTTACGAGCCAGCCGAAGATCCAGGTGTGGTTTCAGTAACAGCCGTTTATAACTATTATAAAAAATTCGGTTATGGCACCGAAGTAATGGGCGCAAGTTTCCGTAATGTTGGAGAAATTACTGAATTAGCAGGGTCGGATCTATTAACTATTTCACCTGCATTATTAGCGACATTACAAGAAACA
>JAGLEW010000179.1 GCA_023144875.1 Methylococcales bacterium | reverse complement strand
TAGAGAAACAAACCGACTTTTTAGAATTTGGAGCCGTCGCGATGAAGCCCATGATTCTACGAGATATTGCAGAGGAATTAGCGCTGCATGAATCAACCATCTCACGAGTCACTACTCAAAAATACATGACCACCCCCAATGGAATTGTTGAGTTTAAGTACTTTTTCTCCAGCCATGTCTCAACTGTTGCTGGAGGCGAATGTTCTGCCATCGCTATTAGGGCTTTTATTAAAGAATTAATTCTTAATGAACCCGCAAATAAGCCCTTAAGTGATGAAAAAATTTCAATAATTTTGAAAGAAAAAGGAATCAAAGTCGCAAGACGTACCGTTGCAAAATACCGTGAGGCCATGTCAATCGCCTCATCAAGCCAAAGAAAGCGTCTTTTATAACACGCTTTTATTAGACTACTTTTAAACAGGAGTTATCCATGCAAGTTAGTATTACAGGTCATCATATAGACGTAACCGATTCTTTAAAAACCCATGTCGAAAATAAAATTGGCAAGTTAAAACGCCATTTTGATAATGTTACCGATGTCCATGTTATTTTAACCGTTGAAAAATTAGAACAAAAAGCAGAGGCGACCGTTCAAATCAGTGGTGCCAAATTATTTGCAGAAGATCATCAAGAAGATATGTACAGTGCAATTGACCAAATGGTGGACAAACTAGACCGCCAAATTATCAAACATAAAGAAAAAGTTGGTAAGCACAGGCCGTAACAAAGAATAAGCCAGAATCCATATATGCGTTGGGTTCTGGCTGTTTTATCTAACGCATTGATAAATTACTTTTGACAACAGATGGAATTTATCAATGAAACTTTTAATTGTAAGTGGACTTTCAGGTTCAGGAAAAAGTATCACTCTCGATACGCTCGAAGATTGTGGTTATTATTGTATTGATAACCTGCCTTCGGTATTATTAGATCAGTTTGTAAATCAAGTCATGCAAAAAGAGCCACAACTTTATGCAAAAACGGCGATTGGAATCGATGCTCGAAACAAAAGTGCAGAATTAACGCATTTTGACAAAAAATTAAAATTAATTCGAGCCTTAAACATCCAATGTGAAATTGTTTACATGCAGGCAGAGGAAGAAGTGCTAATTAAGCGCTACAGTCAAACTCGTCGTCGGCACCCTCTCAGTAATGATAATATTTCACTCACAGAAGCCATCAATAAAGAAAAAATAATTTTACGACCCGTCGCTAATTGCGCCGATATTCAAATAGACACCAGTCGAACTCATGAGCATCAACTCCGAAAGCTGATAATAAATAAAATAAACGAGCGAGATGAGCGTTACCTATCCTTACAATTTCAATCGTTTGGGTTTAAATACGGACTGCCTTTAGACGCTGATTTTGTTTTTGATGCCAGAAGCCTACCCAACCCTTACTGGGTGCCGCATTTACGGGCTTTTAATGGTAATGACCCCGAAATCATTCAATTTTTTAAAACCGAGCGCTATGTCGATGACTTATTTAAAGACATCGCTTTTTTTATACAGCGCTGGACACCTCGATTTCAAGCCGACAATCGAAGCTATTTAACCATCGCCATAGGCTGTACGGGAGGACAACACCGCTCAGTTTATCTCACTAACTTATTAGCCCAACACTTTAAAAATAAACAAATTAACATCATGGTTCGTCACCGCGAACTGCATTAGCTTACTTACATTACCCCCTATCTTATGCCAACTCGTATCAATCCCAACCACCATAAACATCAACTAGCCCGTATTATCGAACTCTTAGCAAAGGATTCGATATACGAGGTTAGAAATATCATTCATTCCATCTACCCCGCTGAAACAGCCCATATCATTGAATCATTACAACCCTTTGAACGTAAAAAAATATGGTCAGTGATTCCGCCAAATGTTATGGGCGAAATTTTAGTTAAATTACATGTTGAAGTTGCGATCAATTTAATTAAAATTACCGATCGTAAAGACCTGATAAAAGCCACAGAAAACCTTGAATCCGATGAAATGCTGGATTTATTACACGCATTACCAGAGCCGTTAATCTCACAAGTTTTTAACTCAATGACCAAAGTAAAACGCGGTCAAATTGAATCAGCACTGTCTTATGACAACCATACAGCGGGTAGTATTATGTCGTTAGACGTTCTCACTATCCGAGGGGACGTTACCCTAGAAGTCATCTCACGCTATTTACACAAACGAGGAAAAATACCTGAAGTCGTCGATAGTCTGATTGTGGTTGATCGTCAAAATAAATTCCAAGGGCTATTGCCATTAAGTTGCCTGCTCACAAAATCGCTCAACTTAAAAGTATCAGAAGTAATGAGCCGTAATGAAAAAGCCATTCCCTATCAAATGTCTACGGCTGAAGTCGCCCTATTCTTCGAGCAGTGTGATTTATTATCCGCTCCCGTTATCTCCGAAGAAGAAGGTATTCTAGGGCAAATTTGCATCAATGACGTAATTGATATAATTCGGGATGAAGAAAGTCATTTAGTCATGGGGCGCGTCGGTTTAGATGAAGAACAAGACATGTTCGCCCCTGTATCCGTTAGTGCAAAACGACGGGCGGTTTGGCTAGGTATTAATTTATTTACCGCCTTTTTAGCCGCATGGGTCATTGGCATATTTGAAGGAACCATCGATCAAATTGTCGCACTCGCCGTCTTAATGCCAATTGTTGCCAGTATGGGCGGTATTGCGGGCAGTCAAACCCTAACCCTCGTTATTCGAGGCATTGCCTTAAAACAAGTCAATGATGCTAATGCCAGCCGAATTTTACTCAAAGAACTCGCTATTGGTATTGTTAACGGAGTTTTGTGGGCGATTATTGTCGCCATTATTGCAGGGCTTTGGTTTCAAAGTATTGAATTAGGTACATTGCTAGGCGCTGCAATGGTGATTAACTTGATTTGTGCCGCGTTTGCAGGTGCAACCATCCCATTAGCCTTAGATAAAGTCGGCATCGACCCTGCACTTGCGGGTGGCGTATTATTAACCACCGTAACAG
>JAGLEW010000178.1 GCA_023144875.1 Methylococcales bacterium | reverse complement strand
TCGGCAATTTTTGCCACTTCATACATTAAATTGACATCCGCTTGAATACGCTGTTGCATTTCAGGGCGTAATACTTTAACGACGACATTTTCACCCGTGTGTAAAACAGCGGTATGCACTTGTGCGACGGATGCGGAAGCTAATGGTTTTTCATCAAAGCTAGCAAAGGCTCTATCAATCGACATGCCTAAAGATTCTTCAATAATTTCAATCGCAACATCGCTTGAAAACGGAGGTACTTTATCTTGTAACTTAACTAATTCGTCCGCAATATCTTCCGACAATAAGTCTTTACGCGTGGATAAAGCTTGTCCAAATTTGACATAGATAGGCCCTAAATCTTCTAAAGCCTGTCTTATCCGAACCGCGCGGGGTTGTTTGTCTTTTTTTAACCAACGGTAAGGTGATACATAGGTTAAATAACGCAGAGAACTGAAAAAAGACGTATCCAATACAATTTCATCCAATCCATGAGACAGCATCACCCATTTTATGTGGATGAGACGCATTAAAATTTTAGGGTGTATCACTGCCAGCGATCCTTATTCAGTATTCTGTAGGTGGATTATACGTTTTTCAATAGCATCAACCGATTGATTTAATTGCATAATTTGTTTATAAACAATATCCGCCTCGGCTAATGCGGGAACATCACGGGTTTCTTCTTGTAAGAATTCAGTCACATTGAGTTTAAATGTTTCAATCGTTTCTTTTTTCCATGCCTGTCCCGATTGAAATAAAGCCGTTAAGGTGCCTGCAATTTCTGCGCCTGTGATGGAGGCAATTTTTTCTTCGATATTAAATTCATGTTGTTTGAATAACTGTTTAAATTGTTCCCCAATGGCTTGGTTTCCTGTTATTTCAATTTTATCAGAAGCAGTATCGGGTAAGGGTAAATTTGGAAACCCCAACAACCCAAAAGCAGAAGGGTAGCCTGTTAACGTTGCATCGACATCCCCCACATACATTTCTAAACATTGAATGTTTTTATCGGTAGGACACAAATATAACGTTTCGTTAAAGGGTTTTACCGTAATTGAAATGACTTTGCCTGCAAGAGGCGCTAGGCTAAGAGACGTATTATTATGATCAAGGGAAAAATATTGATTGAGTGCTTTTTCAAACGCACCACTTAGAAGGGGTTTTATAAGCATGTAAAAACGGAAAGGAATAAAAAAAGACCCCTTAATATAAGGGGGTATAGTCGACGTAACTTGGTGGAGGCGGCGGGAATTGAACCCGCGTCCGCAAGCACTCTGCCATAAGCTCTACATGTTTATCTCGCTCTTTTGATTTAACTAATACCTACCCGACGAGCCAAGAAAAGTATCAGCGATTTCGATTGGGTTTAGCGTTTTTAGCTCCGAACTAAGCCTGAACGCGATCTTATGTGAGATGACCTCTGAATGCCCCGAAGGACGCCGCACGCATAAGCACATACGGTCAAAGGAATGGTTGCGGCAATTAAGCAGCTAAAGCCATTGAGTAGTTTTCGTCATTTGCGAATACTTAATATCAGTAGGTTTTACAAGCGGTACTGTGCTTGACATGCACTCAAGGTTTTGCTACCCGCGTCGAAGCCAAGTCGCCCCCATTAATCAAGTGAATAATCATTGTACGATAGTGTCTATTTTTTATCAAGGCTAATCCATCGTAATCGGTTAGCATTGCTAACCACCGTCACCGAAGACATCGCCATCGCCGCCCCAGCGACCATTGGACTAAGCAATATACCAAATAAAGGGTAAAACAACCCTGCGGCTAAAGGAATACTCAAGGTATTATAGAAAAAAGCCCCTAACATATTTTGTTGAATATTTTTGACGGTTGCCGTGGATAAACGCATGGTTTCAGGTATTTTTAACAATGAATTTTGCAAAATAACAATATCCGCACTTTCAATTGCCACATCTGTCCCCGCACCCATGGCAAACCCAACATTTGCTTGCGCTAAGGCAGGGGCATCATTAATACCATCTCCGACCATTCCCACTTTTGCTCCTTGAAACTGTAACTCTTTAATAATTTTCGCTTTATCATTAGGTAATACCTGTGCATAGACGCGCTCAATACCCGCTTGCTTGGCAATCGCGTGTGCGGTGATTTCATTATCTCCTGTTACCATCAATAATTTTACACCTGAATCTTTCAACGTTTGTATGGCAACTACGGAGTCTTTTTTAATTGGGTCAGAGACACTGATAATTGCAATAATTTTTTGCTCCAGCGCCAACAACATGGGCGTTTGACCTAAAGCAGATAATTCCTTCATTTTTTCAATGTAATTTTGATAATCAATTTTTTT
>JAGLEW010000177.1 GCA_023144875.1 Methylococcales bacterium | reverse complement strand
GCTTTACGCCAAAAATATGATTTATACGCCAATGTTCGGCCTGCTAAAACATGGAAAGGGGCGCAAACACCATTTAAAAATGTTGATATTGTGGTCATTCGGGAAAATACCGAAGGCTTATATGTGGGCAAAGAGCACTATATAGATAGGGATGAAAATACGGCGGTTAGTTTGGCCATTGTGACGCGCGAAGGTTCGAAACGTATTATGGAATATGCCTTTAAATATGCCAGAGAAAATGGTCGCAAAAAAGTCACCGTTTGTCATAAAGCCAATATTCTTAAATTTACCTCAGGGCTATTTTTAGAGGTGGCAAGAGAGGTAGCAAAACGTTATCCTGATATTGAGTTTGATGAGCAAATTGTGGATGCGAGCTGTATGCGTTTAGTGATGAACCCTGAGCAGTTTGATGTCATTGTGACCACCAATATGTTTGGTGATATTTTATCGGATTTAACCGCAGGCTTAGTCGGTGGCTTAGGTTTAATTCCAGGGGCTAATATTGGTAAAGAGGCGGCGTTGTTTGAAGCGGTACATGGCAGTGCACCTGATATTGCCGATAAAAATATTGCTAATCCAACCGCTGTTATTATGGCTGGGGTGATGATGTTAAATCATTTAGGGGAAACAGACGCGGCAACAAACATTCAAACAGCGGTTGAAAAAGTGATTGATGAAGGGAAATCTGTCACGCCTGATTTAAACCCGAGCTCTAAAGTAGGCACGACTGAAATGGGCAATGCGATCATTGAAATGATGAACTAAGTTTAAAAATTAAGTAATGCAAGGATGCGTACTTTTTTTAGTGGTACTGTTGGGCTTTAATAATGTAGGTTATTTTTAAATTAAGAGGAAATTTATAATGTTTGGTAAAAAACAACCGTTTAAATTAGGGACTATATTGTTGCTTATCCTTTTATTGCCCTCATTATGTTTAGGGGCAGAGGATTCAAAAAAAACAAAAAATAAAAATAAACCTGCTTCTTCAAAAGTCAAGAAAAAAAAAGCAACGGTTGCTGAGGTAAAAAATAAAAAGTCTGCTGAAATTAATATTACTCAATCATTACGAGAACATCGAGCGGTCACCAAAAAATTTCCTGGTAAAGAAGATGGTTGGAATAAATTAGGATTGTTGTTAGAACGGCTTGGTGATTTTCCGCGTGCAAATGATGCGTATGAAAAGGCGCTGATACTGGCAAAAAAGCATAAAAATAAAAAATTTATTGTGATTGTTTACGGAAATTTAGGCAATCTTCATCATTCCCGAGGAAAGCTGGATAAAGCCATTTATTTTTACCAAAAGTCCTTGAATATCAGCCAAAAAATGGGTAATAGCCAAATTGTTGCCAATACCTACAGCCGTTTTGGAACGATTTATAAGTCACAAGGAAAATTAGATAAATCCCTCAAATTTTATCAAAAATCCTTGAAAATTGAAAAAATGCTGAATCATAAAGAAGGTATGGCAAACGATTATGCCAATATAGGTTTGATTTTTAATTTAAAGGGTCAAAAAAAAGAAGCTGAAAAATCATGGAAAGCGAGCTTAAAATTATTCAAAGTCCTCAAAAGTCCGAATGTTAACAAAGTTCAGGCTTTATTGAAGGAGCTGTAAGCTATTGAGATTATTTAAATAACTATTATTTCGTTGAATTAAGAAAGGAATAGAATAATTCGAGTTACTTACGTTTAAAAATACGTTATCATAGACTTATGTGGGAAGGCTTATCGTTTAAGTCCCCCCTCATTCTTTTAACCTTATCCATATTATTGAAAGGAAATTACATGACTACAACAAAAATTCTCGCGGCAAGTTTCGTCAGTTTAGCGCTATTATCTGGCTGTGATGATCAGAAAAAAGCGGATACCAGCGGTTCAAGTGCAACAAATACATCAAGCACTTCAAAGACAGACAGTGCATCAGTAACAGGATCACTAACAAGTACGCTTGATAGTGCGACTTCTGCTGTTAAAGACACAGCTAGTTCAGCGGCATCTACGGCAACAACCGCCGTTACTGATGTAGCTGATACAGCAAAAACAGCCGTCACTGATGTGGCAGATACAGCTAAAGCGGCAGTTACTGATGTGGCAGACAAAGCAAGTTCTACCGCGTCATCTGCGGCAGATGCGGCAACATCTGCAGTGAAAAAAACAACTGATGCGGCAACAACAGCGGCAACTAGTGCGGTAGACTCTGCAACATCGGCGGCAAAAGATGCCTCTGTAACGGTTGAAACTGCAGCAACGGGTGCAGTTGATGCGACTTCAGAAACAGCGAAAGATGCAAAAGACGCGGCGGTTAAAGCGGTTGATTCTGCAACAGCCACTGACGCTACTAAATAAGTTAATTATTTAGAAAGAACAATAAGACCGATACTTTTAGGAGTATCGGTTTTTTTTGGCTAAAATTTAGGTTTTATTTGCGCTTAGGAACTGAATTCACAAAAAGAGAGCTTTCTACAAATTGAGAGCGATGTTTGTATTTTAACGCTTTTGCCTTATTTGACGAGGTTTGAGGCGTATCACCTAAATAAATATTAATCCCCATCATTAAATAATCAATATCATTACTGCCCGTTGCCCCATCAATAAAAAACGTTGAATTTCTAGGAAAAACTTGAAAGGGCAGGGTAAGCATTTCGGTGAAAGCGTAAAGTAAGGGATTATTGTGTTGTCTGTGAGCGTAGTTTTTAAAATAATCCACCACATCGCGTGTTTGAATTTCAACGCCTAAACTCCCAACAATATGACCACTATAGCCGTGTAAACCTGCTTTAATAGCAAATACATCGGTTAATTCGCCATAATTTTCAGGGTCTAAATTAAAACTTGGATACCACGTTGTTAAAACACTGCCATACAAACTGGAAATTTCTGAGCCAACTTGATAACCGCCTTCTAAACGTAATGTCCAATTAGGATGTAATTTATACAATTCTGTTTCTAAACCATAACGTAAATCATGATTTCCAGCGCGACTGATACGGGCGATGGTTGTTCCAATCATAAACTGCTCAGGGTCGCGCCAAAATAAATGCCCGCCATAGTTAAAGGAGGTATCACCATCAATCTTACCGCCACTAATATCCGCTTGAATTCCGATATGCTTCCAAGGGTAAATAGTCACATTACCTTGAGGAATATAGCTGGAGTCGCTATTTAAAAACCCCAGTTCGGCCGAGGTACGACTGTACGCAGGTAAAACATATTGCTCATCAATTAAACTAATTTCCTTACCAATTTCAACCGTAGTCGTCGCAAGGGTATGCAAACCCGCAATATAACTACTCATAGAATCAGGATTCGAGACACTTTCATAGGTCGTTAGCATTAAATTAGCGCGGTTAGCGACTAAATTTACGGTTCCAATCGCTTTTACAACTTTGTTCCGAATATCATCAAACTCCTTATTAGTTTTAACTAAAGTCTCATTCAAGCGCTTAAGTTCAGGCTCTAAAGTCTCACAATTTTTGGTAAAGGCTTTGCAATTCTTTTTTAATTGATTAATAAACCCTATAGCACGTTCAAATTCAATTTTAGCCGATTCAGCATTTTTAAGCGCTTGATCGGCATAAGCGGTGGCTTTTTGAATATCATTCAGACTGGAGTTAGCGGGCGGTGCGGCATAAAGGGTTGCTGTATATAAAAAACTGATAAAAAAGAATAATGGAATAATGCACTTCATAAGGAGGAATTGTTCAGACGTTAAAAAGAGTTAGTTTGATGGCGGCGCTATCGTTGATGTTGGCCAAGCATTTAAGACTGATTTGACCACCGTGGCTAATGGAATCGCAAAAAATACCCCCCAAAATCCCCAAAGTCCCCCAAAAAATAAAATAGCAATAATAATAGCCACAGGATGTAAATTAACGGCCTCTGAAAATAACAAGGGGACTAAGACCACGCCATCAAGCGCTTGAATAATAGAATAGGCAATCACCACATAAATAAAGGCATCATGGCTCACTCCCCACTGAGCATACGCCACGCCTAAAACAGGAAATGTGACCAAGGTTGCACCGACATAAGGAATCATCACCGAGATGCCCATCAAAACGGCTAATAACATGGCATAATTTAAATCTAAAGATGAAAATGTAATATAACTGACGCTCCACAATATAAAGACCTCAACAAATTTCCCACGGACATAGTTTGCAATCTGAGTATCGACTTCACGCCAGACTTTGGTGGATAAATGTCGATCTTTAGGCGTAAAAACTAAAAACCAATCTAACAGCAGAGTTTTATCTTTCAAAAAGAAAAACACCATTAGTGGTACTAAAAATAAATAAATAGTTGCGGAGACCAAGCTTACAAACGAAGAGGCCGAACCAGAAATAATTTGCTGTCCAAAATCTAAAAACTCATTTTGCACCGAGAAGATAATTTTATTGCTATCAATATCAGACATCAACTGAGGGTACATTTCAGGCAACCGCATAATTTCAAGTTGTACGCGGTTTAAAATCTCAGGAATTCGATGTACTAACTGTACTGTTTGAGAAAATACCATCGGCATTAGTAGGAAAATACAAAAACCTAAGCAGCCTAAAAAAAACGAAAAGACCACATAAACGGCGACTGAACGTGAAATATGCCGCTTTTCCGCCTTAGCAATCAAACCATTTAATAGATAAGCTATCACAATAGAGGCAAACACAGGCATTAATAAATCGGCTAAAAAATAAATTAAGAAAAAGCCGAAAAACAAAACCCCTGCGAGTGCGACAACGTGAGGGTTAGGCAAAAAACGCTGAATTCGTTGATAGATGAAATCAAAACTTGAAGCATAAAAAGGCGTGGGCATAGGGGCAAAATAGAGAGAGATATTGAAGCTGAACATTATATACTTCAAATGCTTAACGAGGTCAGATTTCAATCTAATAGTTATGATTGGAATAGTAGGCATAAAAAAACCACGCTAATTTTTAGGTTAAGGTGGTTTTATTTCTAAGCTGCCTGTGCGG
>JAGLEW010000176.1 GCA_023144875.1 Methylococcales bacterium | reverse complement strand
GCACCGCATTGAGCTTGAGGTAACATATCATCCACCGCTTCAATGCGAGGGTCTTCAAAAACAAATAATTTTTTATTAGCAATGGCTAAAATTGCGGCGAGAATAATGCCGAGTATGATCATAAATAAAGCGGCTGTTCCGATACTGGCTAGCATACAAATCCTCTTTGAAAAAATTTTAAATGGAAATGAAGAAGGAATGCTATATTATTACCGATTATTTGGCATTAGGCACAATGTGTCGATATTTTTAGCGTAGAAAGGGTTTTTAAAATGAATGAAATGATGTCCACAGGAATGGAGATAATGTTAGTTGGAATGGGAAGTGTTTTTTCATTTTTAGCCATGTTAATTGTGGCGGTTAACTTAATGGCGACCACTATTCAGCGTTTTTTTCCTGAAAAAAAATTGGAACCTGTCAAAAAAAAATCTGCTGAAACGGATCCAAAAGTAATTGCGGCGGTGACGGCGGCGGTTCATAAATATCGTCATCAACAGAATAGTTAGTTGTCATTACCGCAATTTTTTGTTCTATTGCCCTCTTCTTAGCTAGTCGTTATACTGACTCATATCTAACATAAGTAAATATTTTTTGAGGAACTTATGTCTCATTCTTTGAAGCTCAACTGGTTTGAGTAACTATAATATTAAATGACCTATTTGCTCGTATTGGGTAAATTTATTATGACCTGAAGAAGGTCACAGGAGAAAAAATGATATGGTCAAGGCTCATCCATCTATAGGTATTACTGAGGTTGTCTTACGTGATGCACACCAATCTATTTTAGCCACACGGTTACGCATTGAAGATATGTTACCGATCTGTGAAAAACTTGACGATATTGGCTATTGGTCGATTGAATCGTGGGGCGGCGCAACGTTTGATGCTTGTATCCGATATTTAGGCGAAGATCCTTGGGAAAGACTGCGGTTACTTAAAAAAGCGATGCCAAAAACCCCTCAACAAATGCTTTTTCGAGGACAAAATATTTTAGGTTATCGTCACTATGCCGATGATGTGGTTGATAAATTTGTCGAGCGCTGTGTGGTCAATGGTATTGATGTATTTCGTATTTTTGATGCGATGAACGATATGCGTAATATTGAACGTGCGGTTAAGGCGGTATTAACAACGGATGCCCATGCACAAGGAACTATTTCTTATACCACTAGTGCTGTCCATACAACCGCCAAATGGATTGAACAAGGTCGAAAAATTGAAGATTTAGGCGCGCATTCTATTTGTATTAAAGATATGGCGGGTTTGTTAACGCCGTATGAAGCTTATGACTTGATTAGCCAGCTTAAAAAAGCAGTGGATATTCCCATTCATCTCCATTGTCATGCCACCACAGGGCTTAGTGTAGGGACTTATATCAAAGCCATTGAAGCAGGGGTTGATAATGTTGATACCGCTATTTCATCATTGAGCATGACTTATGGGCATACACCTACCGAAACCATTGTCGCCAGTTTCAACGGTCAACCACGTAACACAGGACTTGATTTACTCAAACTAGAAGTCATTGCGGATTATTTTCGTGGCATCCGTAAAAAATATGGTCAATATGAAGGCAGCTTAAAAGGTGTTGATGGTCGAATTTTAGTCTCACAAGTCCCTGGTGGTATGTTAACCAACATGGAAAGCCAACTGAAGGAACAAGGGGCGGCAGATAAATTTGATGAAGTCTTAAAAGAAATTCCACGTGTACGAGAAGACTTAGGCTTTCTACCATTAGTGACCCCAACTTCGCAAATTGTCGGAACTCAATCGGTGATTAATGTCATGACGGGTGAGCGCTATAAAACCATCACCAAAGAAACCGCAGGGGTTCTGAAAGGTGAATATGGTGAAACACCTGCGCCCGTGAATGCCGAATTACAACGACGTGTTTTAAAAGGGAGGGCAGTGATTACCTGTCGTCCTGCAGATTTAATCAAACCTGAAATGAAGCAATTGGTTGCTGAGGTCGTCGATAAAGCCAAAGCAGAAGGCGTTACTTTAGTGGATAATATTGAAGAGGATGCGTTAATTAATGGTTTATTTGCGCAAGTGGGCTGGAAATTTATCACTAATCGCGGTAATCCTGATGCCTTTGAACCTGCGCCAACGTCCAAAAAAGTAGAAATGGCGACTGTCGCTAAACCCGCTGTTCCAGCAACTGAAAATTATACGGTTAATGTGGATGGTAAAAGTTTTAATGTGGTGGTTGGCGCTGGAAATGCTGACTTAATAATTCAACCGCTTACTTCTTCAACGCCTGTCCCTGTTGCCATCAATAATAGCAATGGCGCGGCGATTGAATCCCCTATGTCGGGTAACATTTTAAAAATTAATGTCGCTGTCGGAGATTTGGTCAATGATGGCGATGTAGTTCTATTAATGGAAGCGATGAAAATGGAAACCGAAGTCCGCTCTAAATTTTCAGGTACGGTCAGTGCGGTGAATGTGAAAGCAGGCGATGTCGTTGCCGTGGGTGATGCACTGATTATTTTATAAAAAAGATAGGTCAATAAAACCAGAAGGACACAAGGTTTATCGTCAGTCGATAGATTACGTGTCCTTTTCGTTGTAAGACGAAATTAAACTTTAAAGGATATTTGATG
>JAGLEW010000175.1 GCA_023144875.1 Methylococcales bacterium | reverse complement strand
TGAATAATAAGTGCATTTTCATGTAAAAAAACTTGCACAAGCTTATTACTAATATCATCTAAATCATCACATACACGATAACTTCCTGCAATTGAAATTAATTCTGCTTGTAAATTACTGCAAAAAATACGACTTTTATCACGACCTTGTACGCCTGCTAGGGCTCGACCTCTTAAAGACGCATAAATATGAATATTCCCTTCGGCAATCACTTCAGCACCCGCACTCACAGGCGCAAGAATAACTAAATCCCCTTGTGAATAAACACGCTGCCCTGAACGAACAGGATGAGTCACTAATTTAGTGGGTATAGAGGCGACATCAACCGCTGCCTCATGGTTCACTGTCTCGTCTGAACCATCTATTTCTATTGTTTTGACATCCTCAAGTAATTTAACCGATAAAATAGGGATACCGATTTTTGCAGCCATTTCATGCTGATTCTTAGTTCCTGCCTGCATTCCGATCGGTAAAAACTGTAATTGCCGTAATAGCCCAATAAGAATATTAACATCAATAAATTCAGTTTCCAATGATTCTAAATCAATAATTAAAGGGGAATGCTTAAAAAAATCAGGTGCTTGTGAAATTTTTTCTTGAATTGTTGATTTTATTTCAGCTAAATTACTGCTTTTTAAAATAAGAACAAGTATATTAAACGTGCTATTTTTAAATTCTAACATTATGCGGAATTATTGATAGTGAAGTCGGCGATTGATTAAGTTTTATGGTGCGGTAAGGTTTAAAGATTTTAAATGTCGTTGATCCGTTTAAAATTCCAGCCTGTACTGTTTAATAGTATAGGCTGGAAATACTAGGACTTTATTTTTTTTCGTTACGCTCTTTTACTTCTTTAATCACTTCTTCAGAAATATTTTTAGGGCACGGTAAATAATGTGAAAATTCCATTGAGAATTGCCCCCGACCTGAAGTCATCGTCCGTAAATCACCGATATAACCAAACATTTCACTTAAAGGCACATCCGCTTTGATCTTAACCCCTGTTACGCCTGCTTCTTGAGATTTAATCATGCCACGACGACGGTTTAAATCACCAATAACATCCCCAACATGATCTTCTGGGGTAAATACATCCACTTTCATAATAGGCTCTATTAGTTGAGGCCCTGCTTTTGGCAGCGATTGTCTGTAGGCGGCTTTTGCAGCAATTTCAAAGGCGACTGCCGAAGAATCCACCGCATGAAAAGCACCGTCTAATAAAGTCACTTTAAAATCTAAACAAGGAAAACCAGCTAATACACCTTGGTCAATACTATTTTTAAAACCTTTTTCAACCGCTGGCCAAAATTCTCTAGGGACATTCCCCCCCGTTACTTTTGATTCAAAGATAAACCCTGTACCTGGTTCACCTGGTTCAATTTTATAATCAATTTTACCAAACTGACCTGAACCACCCGATTGCTTTTTGTGGGTATAGCTGTCTTCAATTGATCGGGTAATGGTTTCACGATAAGCCACTTGAGGCTTACCCACTTCGACATCAATACCATGAGTACGTTTTAAAATATCGACCTTAATATCAAGATGCAATTCGCCCATCCCTTTCAAGATAGTTTCACCGCTGTCGTCATCGGTTTCAACCCGAAAAGAAGGGTCTTCGGCAATCATTTTACCAATCGCAATTCCCATTTTTTCAGAACCCGCTTTATCTTTTGGTGCAACCGCTAATGAAATCACAGGATCAGGGAAGACCATAGGCTCTAATGTTGCAGGTGCTTTTGGGTCACATAATGTATGCCCTGTTTGAACATTTTTCATGCCGACGATTGCAATAATATCACCCGCTTGGGCGCCATTCAATTCAATACGTTCATCCGCGTGCATTTCAACCATTCGGCCGACTCGCTCGGTTTTACCTGTATAGCTATTTAAAATGCTGTCGCCTTTATCTAATTTACCTGAGTAAATACGGATAAAGGTTAAGGCGCCATAGCGATCATCCATAATTTTAAACGCTAACGCACGGAAAGGTTTTTCCACGTCAACGATGGCAAATTCACCCGTTTCTTCCCCCTCATCATCCACTTCAGGCTGAGGTTTTACTTCGGTTGGCGAGGGTAAATAATCAATCACTGCATTTAAGATTAATTGAATGCCTTTATTTTTAAACGCCGACCCACAATACGTTGGGAAAAAGTCCAGCGCAATTGTTCCTTTACGGATACACGCCTTAATTGTTTCCATCGCAGGCTCATCACCGTCTAAATATTTTTCCATGGCATCATCATCTTGCTCAACCGCCATTTCAATTAATTTTTCACGCCATTCTTCAACTAGATCAACCATATCAGCTGGCACGTCTTGAATTTCATAGTTCACAGGATCACCTGAGTTATCCCATACCCATGCTTTACGGGTTAATAAATCCACCACCCCTGTAAAGTCATCTTCTGTCCCAATCGGTAACACCATCACTAATGGGTTTGCACCCAAAACATCTTTAACCTGCTTAGTAACACGGTAAAAATCAGCGCCTAAACGATCCAGTTTATTGACAAAAATAACCCGCGCTACTTCCGAATCATTCGCATAACGCCAATTGGTTTCAGACTGAGGTTCTACACCGCCTGAACCACAAAATACACCCACACCGCCATCCAACACTTTTAATGAACGATACACTTCAATCGTAAAATCAACGTGTCCTGGGGTGTCAATAATATTAAAACGATGATCGTTCCAAAAACAAGATGTTGCTGCTGATTGAATAGTAATACCACGTTCTTGCTCTTGTTCCATGAAATCAGTGGTGGCCGCCCCATCATGTACTTCACCTAGCTTATGGATTTTACCTGTAAGCTTTAAAATACGTTCAGTCGTGGTGGTTTTTCCCGCATCAACGTGCGCAAAAATACCAATGTTTCTGTAAAGCGATAAATCTGTCATGGTTATACTCTAAAAAAGGTGCATAAAAAGGTTTGGAATAACTCTTCAACATAATAGTGAAAGAGGACTTGCACAGAATCTACTGTGTAATTCTGTAGCTTAACCGTCTAATATAGCATAAAATTATAAGCTTGCGATTAATCATCGAGCAAAAAATTGCGTAATAAATCATGCCCTTGCTCCGTTAAAATAGACTCAGGATGAAACTGAACCCCTTCAATCGCAAGTGTCTTATGCCGAACCCCCATAATTTCATCCATCCCCCCCTGATTATTTTGTGTCCACGCGGTAATTTCTAAGCAATCAGGGATACTGGGCTGTTCAAGTACCAAAGAATGATACCGTGTTGCAATAAAAGGCTGATTCAAGCCTTTAAAAACATGATTATTATGATGATAAACAGGGGAAACCTTTCCATGCATAATTTTTTTCGCATGAACAATAGTCCCCCCAAACGCATGAGCAATACATTGATGACCTAAACAAACCCCTAATAATGGGATTTTTCCCGCAAAATGCAAAATAGTTTCCACGGAAATACCCGCTTCTTTCGGCGTACAAGGGCCTGGTGAAATGACAATTTTGTCAGGCTTCATGGTCACAATATCAGCAACACTGACTTCATCATTTCTAACCACGGTTACTTCCGCGCCTAATTCCTCCAAATATTGCACTAAGTTATAGGTAAACGAATCGTAATTATCAATCATCACAATTTTAAGACGGCTCATGTGGACACTCCTATCCGTTTTGCTTTTATCATTATTAGTACTCATTTCAAACGCACTATTCATTTAGACGCAAGTCCCTTACACTTTGAGAATGATAAAATTACAAAATTCATGGAACAATGATTAAAATAGCCACGATTGATGTCCGTTTTTGGCAACTAGGCATCATGGCGAGTTTATTACTGTCAGGCGTTTTAATCAGGGATTTTAGCTTATTACCCGCCCAAATTATATTAACTTTTATCGGCGGCTTACTCACTCAAGCGTTATTTCTTAAAATTTTAAAAATTTCAACCTCATCTTATCTAAGCACTGTCATTACCTGCTTTGGACTTTGCCTACTATTGCGTTGTTCAAATTTATGGGTACATCCCGTGGTTATCAGTCTTGCTATTGCCTCTAAATTTTTTATTCGTCCTTTTGGGCGACATTTATTTAATCCTGCTAATTTAGGGGTCATTATAGGCTTGGTTTTTTTTCCTGAAACATGGATAACCAGTGGACAATGGGGCGCTGATTTAACCACCGCGCTGTGGATGATTGGTGCAGGTTTTTTTATTGCTAAAAATGCCCAGCGACTGGATATTACCCTCTATTTTTTAATCAGCTATGCGATGCTGTTCCTTGGTATTCGTGTCTTTTGGTATGGCTATAATCTGGAAGTTTTTTTACACCAATTTCAAAATGGCGCGTTGATTTTATTTGCCTTTTTTATGATTTCAGATCCAATGACAATTCCACATCACCAGATAGGGCGATTGATTCATGCGGTTATCGTTGCAATTTTCGCCTATCTTTGGCAATATTACCTTTATTGGGATCAGGGGATTATTTGGGGGTTATTTTTTGCCACTTTTCTTGTTCCTTTATGGAATTATCTTTTCCCTGCTTCCGCCTATCAATGGCAATCACACTCAGGAAATAAACATGCTTAAAAAATTATTTTTTCTAACTGCATTAGCACTTCCACAATTATCACAGGCCTTTTGTGGATTTTATGTCGCCAAAGCCGATGCTTCATTGTATAACCAAGCCTCACAGGTGGTAATGGTTCGAAAAGACGATAAAACCGTTTTGAGTTTAATGAACGATTATCAAGGCGACCTAAAAGATTTTGCCTTAGTGATTCCTGTCCCTGAAGTATTAAGCAAAAAACAAATTCATATTGGTGACACCAAAATTTTCAAACATTTGGATAATTTTACCGC
>JAGLEW010000174.1 GCA_023144875.1 Methylococcales bacterium | reverse complement strand
GCAGAAGGCGAAGCCATTAGCTTTATTTGTGAAGAGTACGCGTATTACATGCCTGACATTGAAAGTTTTATCGCACAAAAAATTCCAGTTCACAATGTCGGTGAGGATTTGTTAGCCAAAGTTATCCCGCCGCCTAAAAAAGAGAATCATCAATTTAAACCTCAAAAAAAATCAGGGGCTAAACCCGTTCATAAAAAAATAATCCAACCCACTAAATCGACAGACTAGTTCCTCAAGTAGCATGATAGAATGAGACTCCTTCAAATTAATCAATAAAACGGAGATAGTTTAATGGCAAGAGCATTTAATTTTAGCGCAGGCCCTTCAGCCCTTCCTGAAGCAGTTTTAAAACAAGCGCAATCTGAATTTTTAGATTGGCAAGGAAGTGGTATGTCGGTGATGGAAATGAGCCATCGTGGCAAAGAATTTATGTCCATTGCTGAAAGTTTTCAAACTGATTTAATTGAATTACTCGCGATTCCTGATAACTATAAAGTCCTTTTTTTACAAGGGGGTGCAACAGGGCAGTTTTCATTTATCCCTCAAAATATTTTAAATGGAAAAACCAAAGCGTGTTACGTTCAAACAGGGGCATGGTCGAAAAAAGCCATTCAAATTGGTAAAAAACACTGTGACGTAGTGTTATCCGCGTCTTCTGAAAACTCAAAATTTACCGATATTCCAGCGGTTAATGATTGGACGCTCGACTCAGAAGCAGCTTATTTACATTACACCAGCAATGAAACCATTCAT
Source organism: Methylococcales bacterium (assembly GCA_023144875.1). GTDB lineage: Bacteria > Pseudomonadota > Gammaproteobacteria > Methylococcales > Methylomonadaceae > WTBX01. The sequence goes on along the minus strand of JAGLEW010000174.1, from coordinate 2,054 downwards.
GGGGTTGAATTCCAAGAAATTCCAGATACACAAGGCATACCTTTAGTGTGTGATATGTCCTCTAACATCTTATCGCGAAACATTGATGTCAGTCGTTTTGGAATTATTTATGCAGGTACTCAAAAAAATATGGGGCCGAGTGGCGTAACCGTTGTGATTGTACGTGATGATTTATTAGGCGATGTCTGTCCTTCATTACCTGATGTCTTTAATTATGCCAAACAAGCGGCAAGTGATTCCATGCTCAACACCCCTGCGAGCTACAACTGGTATCTAGTGGGATTGGTCATGAAATGGTTGAAAGCCCAAGGAGGACTCGAAGCCATTGAGTTGCAAAACATCGCTCAAGCCAACAAACTTTATCAAGCCATTGACGATTCGGATCTCTATTCAAATCCTGTCAATAAAGCGTATCGCTCTCGAATGAATATTCCTTTCGTATTAAAAGATGCCTCATTAGATAAAGCCTTTTTAGCTCAAGCACAAACACATCAGCTTATTGGCTTAAAAGGCCATCGTTCTGTGGGTGGTATGCGTGCCAGTATCTACAACGCCATGACCGATTCGGGTATTGATGCGTTAATTGACTTTATGGCTGATTTTGAAAAAACGGCTTAGGGTTTAAGCGTCATGACCGAAAAAAAATCACCGAAAATCACCCCTTTACCGCAATTACGCGAACAAATTGACGCGGTTGACCAGCAAATTTTAACGTTGCTGAATCAGCGTGCCGATTATGCAATGAAAGTCGCTGAAACTAAAATTTCCAGCGGAGAAAAAATAAGCTTTTATCGTCCTGATCGTGAAGCATTGGTTTTACGTCGTATTCGTCGTTTAAACCCAGGTCCTTTAAAGGGGGATACGGTCGTTTCTTTCTTTCGAGAAATCATGTCGGCTTGTTTGGCATTAGAAAAACCGTTGGAGGTTGCTTTTTTAGGGCCTCAAGGTACGTTTACGCAACAAGCCGCCTTCAAACATTTCGGTCATGCCATACAAACTCAGCCTTACTATTCTATTAGTGACGTTTTTGAGAGTGTTGAGACGGAACATTGTCAATTTGGTGTCGTGCCTGTCGAAAACTCAACGGAAGGGGTTATTGCTCATACCCTTGATCGGTTTCTAGCCTCTTCATTAAAAATTTGTGGTGAAGTTGAAATCAAAGTTCATCAAAATTTGATGGGGAAAATCGACGATTATTCGACTATTACCGAAGTCTTGTCTCATCCACAATCACTGGCGCAATGTCGTCAATGGTTGGATCAAAATTTGCCCCATGCCAAGCGTGTAGAAATGAGTAGTAATGCGGAAGCCGCCCGATTAGTACAACAAACCAGCAATAATAAAGTCGCTATTGCTGGGACAGTCGCCGCTGATTTATATGATTTAACGATCCTTGAAAAAAATATTGAGGATGTTTCAAATAACACCACGCGCTTCATTATTATTGGTCAACAACAACCTGAGTCGACAGGGAGCGATAAAACCTCATTGCTACTTTCCATCGGCAACCAATCGGGGATGTTGCATAAAATTTTAGAGCCTTTTGCAGAATATGGTATTAGCATGAGTCATATAGAATCACGCCCTTCTCGGCAAGGTTTGTGGGATTATGTTTTTTTTGTTGATATTGATGGTCATCAAGCCGATGAAAAAGTCGCAATTGCTTTAAAGCGATTAAAAAACAGCGTTAGCTTCTTAAATATTTTAGGTTCATATCCTAAAGCGGTGATCTAACGCATCATATTTTTATTAATTAATAGAGGAATTAACATGGCAAATGCCCTTATTTTTACCGATAACGCCGCCACCAAAGTCAGTACTTTAATCGCCGACGAAGGCAATGATAATTTAAAACTAAGAGTCTATGTGACAGGCGGCGGCTGTTCAGGGTTTCAATACGGTTTTACCTTTGATGAAGAAATCAATGATGATGACACCCAAGTTGAAAATGGCGGCGTGACCGTTTTGGTTGATTCCATGAGTATTGACTATTTAAACGGGGCTGAAATTGATTATAAAGAAGATGTCTCAGGTGCTCAATTTGTAATTAGAAA
>JAGLEW010000173.1 GCA_023144875.1 Methylococcales bacterium | reverse complement strand
TACCAGTGCATGCGTAAAGCTTAAAAAAGCCGTGCCTTTAATATCACGCGGACTCTTAAAAACCGTCAAGCTTTTATCCCCTTCGCCAATCATTTCTAGGGTATTCATATCAAGACTACGAATACTCTCTGCCCCACTTCGGTTGGTGAGTTTCATGACTAATGTTGCTTTGGTATCCTTAAAACCTGTATCTCTTTTGTCAACTTCGGTGATAATTTCTAAGCCTTGTTGTTCAAGGGTTTTTTCTTTCACGGGTGTTGTTGATAAAACGATTTCAGGCGTGGGTTTAGGTTCTTCTGCCATCACAGGCGTGATTAATAAGGCGCTCAATAGCGTAGGAATAAGGGGTTTCATTGTTTCTCCGATGAGTCTAGGCTCATAAGTAGTGGGGGTAAAAGTAATAAATCAAAAATCAGAGCAACACTGATGGTAATGGCGGTCATCAATCCCATTTCGCCATTCATGGTAAAATGCGACAAACTCAGCACGATAAAGCCACTGACTAAGACTGCTGAGGTAATCCATAATGCCACGCCAACCGTTGAAAAAGCATAGCGAACCGATTCGTGGGTATTTAAGCCCATCTTGGTACGAGCGCGATTATATTTGCTGATAAAATGCACGGTATCATCAACCACAATACCTAACGTTAACCCAGTGACAACCGATAATCCCAAGCCAATACGCCCATCAATGATCCCCCAAATACCAAAGGCAACTCCTGCGGGGATTAAATTAGGCAGTAAACTAATTAAGCCTAATCTCACTGATTTAAAGGCAAATAACAATAATATAGAAATCAATACTAAGGCTAATACCGAGCCAACCAGCATTTGGGTAATATTACGCTTGCCAATATGGGCAAACATTAAGGTAGGGCTTGCCATACTGATGGCATAAGAAGGCATGTATCGTCCTATCCAATCATTAATTCGTTTTTCAATGGCCAACATTTCACTTGAACTTAACGATTGCAAAGTGGCGATTAGGCGTATGCCAGATTTATCAATATTAACCTGATCATTTAAATCCAAACCATAAGGCAAGGACATTTCATAAAGTAACAAATATTGCGCCGAGAGTTCTCTGGATTCTGGCTGTTTATACCATGCAGGATCATCGTTGTGCATACTTTTATTAAGCCGCTTTAGTGTATCGGTAATGCTATTAACGTGTACCACTTCAGGTTGGGTCATCAGCCAATCTTTCAATTGTTGAACCTTTTGTAAATACCGAGGCTCACTGATTCCACCCGCTTCTTGCGCAGGAATTGAAAACTCTACCGTATAAATCCCCCCCATATTGTGATTCATAAAATCCGTTCCTTTTCGAAATTCAACGGTTTTATCAAAGTATTTTACAAACTCATCATTGAGCTCATTATTAGGGGCCAAGCTTATTAGCACGACTGCAATTAAAAGGTTAATAATTAGTAATTTTTTACGATGTAAAATGACCCAATCGGCTAACCACATTAAACTCGACGCTTCCGATTCTGCACGAATTTTCACTTTAATCGGTAATACCATCATGATGGCGGGTAAAAAAGTGATTGATAATACCCACGCCAACATCACACCAATCGCTACCATATTACCTAAATCTCGAAACGGCGGCGCATCACTAAAATTCATACTTAAAAAACCAATTGCCGTGGTGAGACTGGTGAGAAAAATAGGTTGAAAATTCTCATTTAAGCTGATTTCAATGGCTTTTATTTTGTCATAACCTGTACGCATATAATGCAATTGTGTGACTAAAATATGCACACAATCCGCGACTGCCATGGTTAAAATAATGGTGGGTGCAATGGCTGACGTTGGGGTTAAAAACCAGCCACACCAGCTCGTTATGCCTAAGGTGCTAATAATAGAAAAAACAATCAGTAACACCACGGAAAAAGTGGCGCTCACAGAACGTAAGCTGATTAATAAAACAAAAATGACAATAACGTACATCGCAGGCACTAAGGTTTTATTGTCGTTTATGGCGGATTCACTAAAGGCATTAGACATCATTGCCATGCCTGTTAAGTAAACCTTTAAATTTGGATAGCGGGCTTCAATATCGCTTGCTAATGCTCTCGCGCTTGAGGCAATTTCAGCGGCTTCATTAGGGTCTTTATTGGGTAATTGCACAGTGACATTGATCCCTGTCACATGACCTGATGTGGACACTAAGCGATTAATTAATAATGGTTCAGCAAGGGCGATTCGTTTTATTTCTTGTATTTTATCCAATGAAATATGTGGGTTTTTCACGAGATCACCCACGATTAAATCATCACCATTTGCTTTGGTATGTTGAAAATTAGTAATGGAATCAACACGGCTTGAATAGGGAATTTGCCATGCTTTTTTGGTGAGTTCCTGAATGGCTTCTAGGGTAAAAGAGGTAAACACATCTTTTTCTTTTGGCGCTAATATAAACAAAACCGCATCGGATTTATTATAAACCTTTTGTATTTTATCAAAGTCTAGTAATTGTGGATTTTCCTTACTAAAATAAACGCGGTAATCGGTTTTAAAACTGAGTGATTTCATCCCTGATGCCATGCTTGCTACTAGTATCAAGGTGATGATGATGACCCACCACGGATGGCGTGTGATCACATGAATAAAAGTTGATAACCTATTTCCCTGTTTCATTTCTTTCCTATATAACAAACAATTTATTCAGTATAAGTTTACATGCTTTTATCTGTCAAATACTTAAGTAAGCATTATTTTTAATCCCACTTTTAACCGATGTTAGACCTGATTATTTCGCCATTTAACGTGGTTTTTTTGGCTAAGTTTCGGTTGCATTGACGTTAGAATGCTAAACTAGATATTCATTCAAGCTTCTTTTTATGTGTTTTAAATGGCAACTTCATCCGATACTTCACAAGCAAACCCTTCCCTTTGGTCTTATGGTTTTAAATGCTTAAAATATACTATATTAGTTGGTTTTTTAATTGGTGCAGGCTTTTTAACCGCCTATGTTTTACGACTAAATTATAAAGTCACTTCCACCTTTGAAGCCAAGCGCTGGGATATTCCTGCCCGTATTTACGCCAACCCGTTAGACCTCTATGTTGGCTTAAATTTAAAAGCCAGTGAATTTAAAGATATTTTGCTGCAATTAAATTATCGTAAAGATTCACGTCTTTCCTTTGAAGGCAGTTACCGAGTTCGGTCGAATCGAATTGAATTAAAAACCCGCAATTTTCATTTTTGGGATGGGCGACAAAACAGTCAAAAATTAAAAATTCAGTTTTCTAATAAAGAAATCACACAGATCAGTGACCTTGATACGGGAAAAGGGATTCCTATTACCCGCATGGATCCTGTAAAAATTGGTAGTTTTTATCCTCAGCGTAAAGAAGATCGTATTTTAATTAAACTAGACGAAGCGCCTACCTCATTAACACACGCTTTATTTGCCACTGAAGACCGTGAATTTGAAAACCATCAAGGGGTTTCTCTTCGTGGAATTTTACGGGCAATTTGGAGTAATTTATTAGCAGGCAGTGTGGTACAAGGCGCAAGTACAATTACTCAGCAATTGGTCAAAAATTTCTATTTAACCCCAGAGCGTAAATTAAAACGTAAGGTTAATGAAATTTTTATGGCGTTACTTTTAGAGTACCATTACGAAAAAGAAGAAATTTTAGAGGCGTACTTAAATGAAATTTATTTAGGTCAAGACGGTGCTAATTCTGTGCATGGCTTTGGCTTAGCGAGTGAGTTTTATTTTGCCAGACCCTTAAAAAACCTACCCTTACATCAAGTCGCGGCTTTAGTGGCTTTAGTGAGAGGGCCTTCGTATTATGACTTACGAAAACATCCAAAACGTGCATTAAAACGTCGAAACTTGGTTTTAAATGAAATGTTTAAGCAAGACTATATTAAAGAGAAAGCGCTTAAACAGGCCTTGAAAAAACCGTTGGAAGTGATCCCACATAAGCATCGTTCGGTTAATCGCTACCCTGCTTTTTTGGAAAAAGTAAAACAAGAACTGGATGAGCAATATCAAGAAGACGATTTAACCACCGAGGGCTTAAAAATTTTTACGACCCTTGATTCCCAAGTTCAAAATCGTTTAGAAGCGACGGTTAGTAAAAAAATAGCTTCCTTTGAAAAACGTCGTCGTAGTAAACAACTAGAAACCGCCGTATTAATTAGTCGCCGTGAAAATGGTGAAATTATTGCATTGGTCGGGGGACGAAAATCAACAGAAGCAGGGTTTAATCGCGCCTTAAAAGCGTTGCGCCCAATCGGTTCTTTAATTAAACCTGCTATTTATTTAACGGCGTTAATGCAATCGGATAAATACAATATAACGACACCGATTAGCGATAGCACGATTGTGGTGGATAATAATGGCCAACCGTGGAAACCTGATAATTATGACCACAAGGAACATGGACTAGTCCCCATGCACAAAGCTTTAAGTCAGTCTTATAATCTTGCGACCGTGCGCTTAGGAATGGATGTGGGTTTAGATGCCATCAGTGAAACCTTAAAAAATTTAGGAGTGACTCGTAGCATAGAAAAGCGCCCTTCAATGCTGTTAGGTTCATTGTCTTTAACCCCATTTGAAGTCATGCAAATGTATCAAACGTTTGCAGGCGATGGCTTTTATACCAATTTAAAAACCATTCAAAGCGTGGTGGCGATGGATGGTAAACCGTTAAAACATTACCCTTTTACCATTGAACAAGGGACGGATCCTGCGGCGACTTATATTATTAATACTATGCTCCAAAAAGTTATGTCGGATGGCACGGGGCGTTCGGCGTATAAATATTTACCAAAAGAATTTTCCTTAGCAGGAAAAACAGGCACCAGTAATGAGCTTAAAGACAGTTGGTTTGCAGGTTTTAGTGGTGATTATTTATCGGTTGTCTGGATTGGTCGTGATGATAATAAATCCACAGGGCTTAGTGGTTCTTCGGGGGCATTACGTTTATGGTCAACCTTGATGAAACAAATTGCTAAACAGCCTGTCGATTTAATTGCGCCTGACAATATTGAAATGGCATGGATTGATAAACAAGGTTTATTAGCCGATAATTATTGTACGGATGTTAAAAAATACCCATTTATAGAAGGCTCAATCCCCGAAAAACGCTCAGCTTGTATTGCCGTTATAAAAAAAATAAACGTTCATTTACCCTCCGTGGTAACCGAGGTGGACGTTACCGAGACTGAAACTATTCCAGATCCTGTGCCTGTTGATAGCGAGCAACTTGATAAAGACGGCCAACCCATTCAACGTAACCCTTTTTATTAATTCTTATGAAAAAAATACTTCTTATACTTACGCTCTGTCTTGGTACTCAAGTCAGTCATGCCCAAGAGCCATTGGAACAATTAAAAAAGTTTTTAAAAAATTCTAAAACCTTAACCGCCTCTTTTAAACAAGTTTTATTTGATAAAGACCACAAGATAAAAAAAACTAGCAAGGGTTTATTCTTTTTAAGTCGTCCTGGAAAATTTCGTTGGTCGTACCAAACCCCTTTTGTACAAGAAATTGTATCTAACTCAGGAAAAATTTGGTTTTATGATAAAGACTTAGAACAAGTCACGATTAAAAAAATGGATGAGTCTATGGGAGCGACCCCCGCTTTATTATTAAGTGGCAATATAGATATTGAGGAAAAATTTACCATTGAATCTCAAGGTGAAAATGAGGGCTTAACATGGATAAAACTGTTGCCTAAAAATGCGGAAACTAGTTTTAAATATGTCTTAATTGGCTTGGATGGTCGAAAATTAGGCGGTATGGAATTATATGATAACTTTGGTCAGCTAACGCGAATTTATTTTTCAGATACCCGTATTAATCCTTTTGTTGATGAGAATAAATTTATCTTTACCATTCCTGAAGGCACTGATGTTTTTAATAATTAACCGCATTTTTTTATGATGACAAACGCCACTTTTGCCCAGCGAGATCTTTCCGTTTTATGGCATCCTTGTACGCAAATGAAAGA
>JAGLEW010000172.1 GCA_023144875.1 Methylococcales bacterium | reverse complement strand
CTTATTTTACCGTCTCTGGCTGAAAAATACGCAGAAGCAGGTGTTGAGCTTCGAGGTTGTGTTAGAACCTGTGCCTTAGTTGAAAGTTGTCTTGATGCAACTGAAGATGATTGGAACACGGAATATTTAGCCCCGATTTTATCCATTAAAATAGTCGATAATATTGATGAGGCGATTGAGCATATTAATCATTATGGTTCGGCGCATACGGATACCATTGTGACGGAGAATTATTCGTTAGCACGCCAATTTTTACGAGAAGTTGATTCAAGCTCGGTGATGGTTAATGTTTCAACTCGGTTTGCCGATGGATTTGAATACGGTTTAGGGGCTGAAATTGGTATTAGTACCGATAAGCTTCATGCTCGAGGGCCTGTCGGCTTGGAAGGTTTAACCACCTTAAAATATATTGTTTTAGGTGATGGTCAAATTCGCCAATAAATGATTGGCATTTATGGTGGAACGTTTAACCCAATTCATTATGGGCATTTGCGCACGGCTTTAGAAATAAAAGAAATTTTAAATCTGAGTGAAATTCGGTTTATTCCTTGCTATCAACCTGTGTTAAAAGATCAACCGTTCGTGTCCGCAACAGCGCGTTTTAACATGGTGGAATTAGCCATTGAAACACAAGCGGGTTTTATATGTGATCGCCGAGAACTTGTGCGCCAAGGCGCTTCTTATATGGTGGATACATTAGCCTCTTTGCGAATGAGTTTTCAACAACAGCCATTATTATTATTGTTAGGAATGGATGCATTTGGGTCTTTAACTCAATGGTCTCGTTGGCAAACGTTATTTGATTACGCCCATATTGTGGTGATGAGTCGCCCTGAAAATCCTCAAATAGCGCTGACGGACTTTTTTAAGCAGCGTTTAATAAAAGATATTGCGCCTTTAAAACAACACACATGTGGAAAATTATATTTTCAAAAGGTGACGCCATTGGCTATTTCATCGACTGAGATACGGAAATTATTTCTACAAGAAAATAGCCCTCGCTTTTTAATGCCTGACAACGTGATAAACTATATAGAACAATATAAAATTTATAGGAATTTTAATGCAGACCAATGAACTATTGCCACTGGTTACCACTGAATTGGATGAACGGAAAGGGCAAAATGTTACGATTATTGATGTTAAAAATAAAAGTAGTGTCACTGATTTTATGATTTTAGTTACCGCTACCTCTGAGCGGCATAGTCAAGCGCTGGCAAACTATGTTGTGATTAAAGCCAAAGAGCAGGGTGTTAAAGCTTTAGGGGTGGAAGGCGATCAAGGTTCTGATTGGGTCTTGGTTGATTTAGGCGATATTGTACTTCATATAATGACCGTTGCGGCCAGAGAGCTGTATCAATTAGAAAAGCTGTGGTCCATTGACGTTGATTAAAAAAAGAAAGGTATTTTGTAATGGTTAAGTTTTTACTGATTGATGATCATGAACTGATTACCATGGGACTTCAAGGTATTTTAAATGCGGTGGATGATTTTAGTGTGATAGGCATTGCAGATAGTGGCGAGCAAGGCATTGTTATTGTTGATGAATTACGACCAGATGTTATTTTGCTGGATGTTGAAATGCCTGGAATGGGCGGTGCGGAGGCATGTCGGCGTATTCTAAAAATTCATCCCGATATAAAAATTATAGGCTTATCTCAACACGATAATAGTTCAGCCCCTAAGCAATTATTAAAAATTGGCGCGCTTGATTTTATTTCAAAAAATACCCCGCCCGATGAAATGCTGACAATTATTCGGCGAGTCATTGCTGGTGAGGGTACTTCGCCTTATGCCGCTAAAACAAAAAAGGATAAAAAAGCTAGTTTTTATGCAAAGCTTTCCGCACGAGAGGCAGAAATTGTTCGTTTTTTGTTGCAAGGAAAAAGTATTCAAGAAATGGCAAATATTTTAAGACGATCCGATAAAACCATTAATACCTATCGCTATCGTATTCATAAAAAATTAAAGGTTAAAAATGATATAGAAGTTGTATTACTTTTTGACCAATTTAAATAACACAATACCTTAATAATAAAAAGTAACTGGAAATAATATGGCACATTACACAGGATTGATTAATCGCTACCGTACGCGTTTACCGATTAGCAAGGACGCTCGTATAATTAGCTTAAATGAAGGCAATACTCCGTTAATTCAACTGCAAAACATTCCAAAATTAATTGGAAAAGACGTTACTATTTATGTGAAATATGAAGGGCTGAATCCAACAGGTTCATTTAAAGATCGTGGTATGACGATGGCGGTCACCAAAGCTGTTGAAGAAGGTAGTCAAGCTATTATTTGTGCGTCAACAGGAAATACCTCAGCCTCTGCCGCCGCCTATGCCGTACGTGCGGGTATTCGAGCCTTTGTCTTAATTCCTGAGGGAAAAATTGCCCTTGGAAAATTGGCACAAACCTTAATGTATGGCGCTGAAATTATTCAGATAAAAGGTAATTTTGATCAAGGGATGCGCTTAGTGAAGGAAGTGGCTAATCATGCGCCTGTTACGATTGTAAATTCCATCAACCCATTCCGAATTGAAGGTCAAAAAACCGCCGCCTTTGAAATTGTGGATGATTTAGGCGATGCCCCTGATTATCACTGCCTGCCTGTGGGCAATGCGGGCAATATTACCGCGTATTGGAAAGGCTACAGCGAATATGCGACTGATAAAATAGCCACTAAACGTCCTGTTATGTGTGGTTATCAAGCGGCAGGGGCAGCCCCTTTTATCAAAGGTGAAATGATTGATAACCCTGAAACGATTGCCACAGCCATTCGAATTGGTCGCCCTCAATCGTGGGATTTTGCGTGGAATGCGCAAAAAGAATCGGGTGGATGGTTTGATAAATTTACTGATGCGCAAATTTTAGCGGCTCAAAAAATGTTGGCAGGTCATGAAGGTATTTTTTGTGAACCTGCCTCGGCCGCCTCATTAGCGGGTGCTCTACAAGATATAGGCACTGGTAAAATAAAAGAAGGTTCGACTATTGTTTGTACACTAACAGGAAACGGTTTAAAGGATCCTGATACGGCAATTTCACAATGTAAAGAAACGCATCCTGTCACTATTGACGCCAATTTAGACGCAGTTAAACGCGCTATTTTAGAGTCAATGTAGTTGTATTGTTACTAAAAAATGAAATTACTGGCGATAGAAACGTCGACTGAAGCCTGTTCTGCGGCGCTTTATCTGGATGGGGATATTCAGGAATCGTTTGAACTTGCACCGCGTGAACATACGAAGCGTATTTTACCGATGATTGATGCGCTGATGGCGGAGGCTCAATTAATTCCTCAACAGCTTGATGGCATTGCCTTTAGTTGTGGTCCTGGTTCGTTTACAGGGGTTCGAATTGCCACAGGCATTGCACATGGCATTGCCTTAGGGGCTGATTTAGCCGTTGCACCCGTGTCAACGTTAGCGAGTATGGCTCAAACATTTTTTAATCATCAACCTGAAAAAATAGCCTTTACCGCAATGGATGCGCGGATGGGCGAAATTTTTTGGGGTGTGTATGAAAAAGATTTAGCAGGGTATGCGCAATTAATTCATAAAGAAGCTGTCACGCCTGCAACGGATATTCAATTTCCACTGCAATCTGGTGTGGGAATTGGGACAGGGTTTAAGCTTTACTCTGAATCGTTACACTATGTTTTAGGGGATTTTCTGTTGCGTTATGAAGTAGATAATTTACCTAGGGCGGCAGCGATTGCTCAATTAGGCGCATTGGCATTGAAAAATAATCAAGCGGTATCGGTAGAGCAAGCCCAGCCAACGTATTTACGTGATAAAGTTGCTAAAAAAACATCTGAACGATAATTTTATGGTAGTACCCTCATGGCTCAATATTTTAGTATTCATCCTGATAATCCACAAGCACGTTTAATTCGTCAAGCGGTTGATATTATTAAAAAAGGAGGGGTGATTGCTTACCCTACCGATTCGTCTTATGCGTTGGGTTGTCAGTTAGATTATAAGCAATCAGCCGATACTATTCGACGCATTCGCCAATTGGATAACAAACATCATTTTACCTTGGTGTGTGCCGATTTAGCGCAAGTTTCAACATTTACTAAAATTGCGAATAATGCCTATCGTTTAATAAAGTCCTTAACGCCTGGTGCATTTACCTTTGTTTTAGATGCAACGCGAGAAGTACCTAAACGGTTGCAAAATCCAAAGAAAAAAACCATTGGTATTCGCATTCCTGATAACCCCATTGTACAAGCATTATTAATTGAGTTAGGCGAACCTTTGTTATCCTCTACGCTCATTTTGCCTGATGAAGTGTTGCCATTGTCGGACCCTTATGAAATAAGGGAAAATTTAGAGCATGAATTAGCCTTAGTTATTGATGGTGGTGTCATTGATAATCAACCAACCACCGTTATTAATTTCGTGGATGATCGGGCGGAAATTATTCGACAGGGCTTAGGGTTAGCCCCAATGCTGGATTAGGGGGAAATTATGATGGATGAATTAACGCTTATACAGCGTATTGTGGTGTGGATATTACCTGTTATTTTTGCCATTACTGTGCATGAAGTGGCTCATGGGTGGGTGGCTAAAAAGTTTGGCGATCCTACTGCTGATAAACTTGGTCGTTTAACCTTAAACCCGATTAAGCATATTGATTTAATTGGGACAATTATTCTCCCCGCTGTCTTACTCATCACCTTGACGGGCTATATTTTTGGGTGGGCAAAACCTGTTCCTGTGAATCCTAATAATTTTAAAACCCCTAGAAAAACAATGGCAATTGTGGCGTTAGCGGGGCCTGTGTCTAATCTATTAATGGCGGTTGCTTGGGCATTAATTATGCGACTTGGAGCGATGTTATCAACGCATGAAGCAATATCGTTACCTCTTATTTATATGGGGGTTGCAGGAATTACGATTAACTTAGTACTGGCGCTCATTAACCTAATTCCCCTGCCTCCTTTAGATGGTGGTCGTATTGTTGCGGGTTTTTTATCGGATAAATGGGCGTTTTATTATGGGTATCTAGAACGTTTTGGAACGGGTATTTTATTAATTTTATTATTAAGCGGGCTTTTAAATACGATTCTCGGCTATCCTTTATTTATTCTTCAACAGTGGTTTTTTAGTTTAGGTGGGCTATAAATAATAATGCATCAATTACAACGAGAAAAATATGAAATTATGTGACTTTGAAGTGGGACTAGACCTACCTTTATTTTTAATGGCGGGTCCTTGTGTGATTGAAAGTGAACAACTTGCATTAGATACGGCTGGTACGTTAAAAGAATTAACCACGGAGTTAAACATCCGTTTTATTTATAAATCTTCTTTTGATAAAGCGAACCGCTCCTCTCATGAAAGTTTTAGAGGCTTAGGGGTTGAAAAAGGGTTAGCGATTCTTGAAAAAGTAAAAAAAGAAATTGGCGTGCCTGTGTTGACAGATGTTCACGAGGATACGCCTTTATCTGAAGTAGCGAGTGTGGTTGATGTCATGCAAACCCCTGCTTTTTTATGCCGCCAAACTAATTTTATTCAAGAAGTCTCAAACCAAGGTATTCCTGTCAATATCAAAAAAGGTCAATTTTTAGCTCCGTGGGATATGAAACATGTAGTGAAAAAAGCGAAAGCGACAGGCAATGAACAAATTATGGTGTGTGAGCGAGGGGTTTCTTTTGGCTATAATAACTTAGTCTCAGACATGCGTTCATTAGCGGTGATGCGTGAAACTAATTGCCCTGTCATTTTTGACGGTACTCATTCGGTTCAATTACCTGGGGGACAAGGAACGGTTTCTGGGGGTCAGCGTGAGTTTATTCCTGTGTTGGCTCGCGCCGCTGTGGCTGTAGGTATTGCTGGATTATTTATGGAAACCCATCCTACGCCTGAAAAAGCGTTAAGTGATGGTGCTAATTCATGGCCACTGCATCGAATGAAAGCATTGCTGGAACAACTATTGGAATTAGATCACGTGGTAAAAAAGCATAGTTTCATCGAAAACACCCTCGCTTAATCCCTCTTTTTAGCATAAAAAATAGCTATAAAAAGGGAAGTTTGAAAGCGTCTCTGCATTTATCTCTTGGTTGAATCTGTTACAATATCCGCCATTTTTATCGTTATAACTGGATTAAAATTATGTCCTTATCCTCTCATTGCCGTCAATTTTTTCTGGCAACTTCATTATTTTTATTACAAGCCCTATTGGGGGTAAATGCGGCTATTTTAATGCCAGCACCACCCACTATAGTTGGTTCGAGCTATTTGTTAGTCGACTTTAATAGCCATAAAGTATTGGCCTCTAAAGAACCAGGTAAACGATTAGCGCCTGCAAGTTTGACAAAAATAATGACCGCTTATGTTGTTTTTAGTCAGATTAAAAAAGGGGTTATAAAATTAACCGATCAAGTGACGGTTTCTGAAAAAGCGTGGAAAACACAAGGTTCACGTATGTTCCTTAAGTTAGGTTCACAAGTGACCATTGAAAACTTATTGAAAGGTTTGATTATTCAATCAGGAAACGATGCGGCGGTCGCATTAGCAGAACATATTTCAGGCAGTGAAGCCGCTTTTGTTGATGAAATGAACATGCTGGCAGAATCTCTAAAATTAGAGAATACGCAATTTAAAAATAGCATGGGGTTGCCGATTGAAGGTCATTACACGACCGCGCAAGATTTGATTACCCTTACTCGGGCATTAATCAATAATTTTCCTGAATATTATAAATGGGATTCTCAAAAAGAATTTACCTATAATAAAATTACCCAAAAAAATCGTAACCGTCTTTTATGGAAAGATAACTCAGTTGATGGGGTAAAAACAGGCTATACCAAAGAAGCCGGCTATTGTATGGTGGCTTCCGCAAAACGTAATGAAATGCGTTTGATTTCGGTCATAATGGGGACGAAAAGCAAAGCGGCACGTGCGTCAAAATCCCACAGTTTATTAAACTATGGTTTTCGTTTTTATAAAACCCATCGCTTATACAAAAAAGATGAAACCATAAAAGCGGCGAGAATTTGGAAAGGGGAACGTAAAGAAGTCAAACTAGGCGTGGATAAAGATTTATATGTGACGGTTGCTAAACGTTATTATAAAGACTTAAAAATTGAAACCACGGTTGATAAAAATATTCTTGCTCCGATTAAGATGGGGGATAAATATGGAAATATTACAATTACCCTTGATAGTAAATTGATTAGCAGTACACCGCTTATTGCGCTTGAAACCGTTGAAATAGGCAGCATTTTTCAACGTTTTTATGACCATTTGTTGCAATTAATTGAATCATGAAAACAGACCTTGTTTATTTAAATGGCGATTATGTACCGCTGAATGAAGCAAAAATTTCGGTACTTGATCGGGGTTTTTTATTTGGGGACGGGATTTATGAGGTCATTCCTTGCTATCAAGGTCAGTTATTTGAGTTTGAAGCGCATATAAAACGACTTCATAAAAATTTGGCGGAAGTTAAAATTGAACGTCAATATTCTGTTGAAAAGTGGCAGTCGTTGTTATTACCACTGATTGACTCGACCCGTCAGCAATATATTTATCTTCATATAAGTCGTGGTGTTGAGGATAAAAGGGATCATCTGTTTCCAAAACGGATTAAACCGACTATCTTTATTATGTGCAATGACATTGTGGCAATGTCTAACCGAGAAGAAGGTGTTAAAGGACTGACATTAGATGATAATCGCTGGAAACTATGCCATGTGAAATCGACATCGCTGATTGCTAATGTTTTACTGAAGCAACAAGCCATTGAAAAAGATCAGAGCGAAGCGATTTTAATTCGTGATAATTATGTCACCGAGGGCGCGGTGAATAATTTATTTGCGGTAATTAATGGGGTTTTAACCACCCCGCCTTTGTCAAATTCAATTTTACCTGGTATTACACGCGCGGTATTATTGAAAATTGCTAAAAAAAATAATATAAGTGTGGCAGAAACAATGATTTCTTTGGAGGCATTAAAAAATGCGGAAGAAATTTGGCTAGTGAGTTCAACGCGTGAAATATTAGCGGTGGTGGAACTCGATGGTATTCCTGTCGCCGATGGTCAGGTCGGTCATTTATGGCATACGATGAATACACTGTTTCAAGCCTATAAATGTACGGCTCAATGAGCAAAGAACGTGAAACTTTATTAGAATTTCCTTGCCAATTTCCGATTAAGGCGATGGGTCGAGTCGAGATTGAGTTTGATTTATTAGTGATTGAAATTATACGTCAACACGTTGATCATTTAGCGGTTGATGCGATTAAAACGCGTGTGAGTAAAAGTAAAACCTTTGTTTCTGTCACCATTATGATTGAGGCGACTAGTCTGCAACAATTAGATCGTATTTATCAACAATTGAATGACCACCCGCAGGTAATGATGACGCTATAGCCCCTATTTTTTGCAAAAGGATTCCGCTTGAATATTTTTTCGCTATTTAGCATGCATGCTACCCCTTCAAAAGGATTAAAACGCGTATTAATGCTGGTGCCTTTTGCTATTTTAATCGGGCTTTATTTTTACGCTTCTTACTTGCGGTTGTTAGAAAATCCAGACGACAAGTTATTGCCGAGTCTGTCGAGTATGCTGGATGCGATTGAGCGAATGGCTTTTGAACGGGATAGACGCACGGGGGATATTTTATTGTGGAAAGATACCTTCTCAAGTTTAACGCGGTTGTTTTCAGGGGTTAGTTTATCATTGTTCAGCGCCTTAATTTTAGGGCTTTATATGGGGTTATACCGCTGTATTGAAGCTTTATTTTCCTCCTTTATCGTGTTTCTTTCGATGATTCCTCCTCTGGCTATTTTACCTATTTTATTTGTGAGTTTAGGGGTCGGTGAAGTGGCAAAAGTCGCCCTTATTTTTATTGGAACCTTTCCAATTTTAGCGCGTGATATTCTTCTAGCGGTTAAAAAAATCCCTCAACAACAAATTATAAAAGCGCGGACTTTAGGTGCATCACCTGCCGCGATTACTTATCGAATTATTTTGCCACAAATTTTACCCAGCGCAATTAATTCGATTCGATTGGTTTTAGGCAGTGCGTGGTTATTTTTAATTGCCTCTGAAGCCATTGCATCAACCGATGGCTTGGGCTACCGAATTTTTTTGGTGAGGCGTTATTTAGCGATGGATATTATTATTCCTTATGTCTTATGGATTACACTGTTAGGATTTTTATTTGATTTTATCTTGAAAAAAGTAAAGAAGAAACTTTTTCCTTGGTATGAGATGAAATAGGCCTATGGGTATACAAAAAAACTATAAAATTCATTTAGAAGATATTGAAAAGAACTATGGAGCCAAGCGGGTTTTAGATAATATTGATTTATCGGTTTCAGAAGGGGAGTTATGTGCCTTAGTTGGCCCTAGTGGCTGTGGAAAATCAACCCTCTTACGCTTAATTTTAGGTCAAGAAAATCCAACCAGAGGTATTATTAAGATTGAAAATAAAGCGGTAGGTTTCCCTCAGCCGAATCGCGGCATTGTTTTTCAGCGTTATTCTTTATTTCCCCATTTATCGGTATTAAATAATGTATTATTGGGTAAGCGCTTTAGCCAAGGGCGCTGGTGGTTACCGTGGGAAAATCGCAAAGATTGGTTGGATGAAGCGATGAGCTATTTAGAGCGGGTTCGATTAAGCGATGCCATTCATAAATACCCACATGAGCTATCGGGTGGAATGAAACAACGAGCGGCCATCGCGCAAGCATTAATTATGAAACCGCCTGTTTTACTCATGGATGAACCCTTTGGCGCTTTAGATCCTGATACGCGTGAAGACCTGCAATTATTTTTATTGGACTTGTGGAAAAGCGAAAAACTAACCATCTTTTTCATTACCCATGACTTAGAAGAAGCCTGTTTTATAGGCAGTCGTTTATTGATTTTATCGCAATATTACAGTGATGATCGGGGGGATAAAAACAAGGTAAATCGAGGGGGAAAAATTGTGGCTGATTATCAATTAAAGTCGGTGATTAATTCGACTAAAATAAAACAGGATATAAATTTTAAAGCCTTTATTGCTAGGGTTCGAGAAGAAGGTTTTGACCCAAAAATGTTACAACATGTCCGCGACTTTAATTTACAACACCCCGATTCTTTTCAAACGTTGACCACTGACGAAAATAATATTTAAATGGAGCGAGTTATGCAACAAAAATCCATCATCCTCTTAGCAGGCGTGTTTTTATCCGCAGGGGTTCAGGCCGTTGAATATGTCAAAATAAGCCCAATGAGTCAGGTCGTGAAAAACACGGTTGGGAACGTAGATAGTGCTGAAACCACGATGATTCCAATTATTACATGGGGCGGTGATATTGCCACCTTGCATGGCAATGGGGATACGACGGTCACGCATGAAAATAGCATTTTAGCGAAATTAGGGCTAAAAAATCGTTTGATTCGACAAGATATTTTCTCTCAACAAATTGAAAATTATCTTACGGGTAAAACGCCTTATTTACGGGGCACATTAGGCATGATTAATCAGGCTTCGGATGTCTTAAATAAAGACCCACGCACAAAACCAGTCATTATTTATCAATCCACATGGTCGGCTGGCGGTGATGCACTGGTTGTAAAATCAGGGATTAAAAATGTTAAAGATTTAAAAGGAAAAACCCTCGTTTTACAAGCCTATGGACCTCATGTTGATTACATGATGCGGGTATTAACCGATGCAGGTTTGAGTGCAAAAGACGTTAATATTCGGTGGGTTAAAGATTTAACAGGGACGGATAATGCCCCGATGGAAGCGTTTCGGCAGAAGGATGTGGATGCGGCTTTTGTGATTATTCCTGATGCGTTGGCATTAACCTCGGGTGGCAGTGTTGGCACAGGATCGGAAGATTCAATTAAAGGGGCATCGGTCTTAATTTCAACGAAAACCGCGAACCGAATTATTGCTGATGTTTACGCAGTACGTTCTGATTATTTGAAAGCGCATCGTCAAAAAGTGGAGGCGTTTGTCAGTGGTTTAATGAAATCTACCGAAGCGATGCAAATACTTGTTAAAAATAAAACCGAAAAAACGGTGGCGTATAAAAAAATGATGGGCTCTGCGGCGAAAGCTTTGCTTGATAGCGAAAAGGCGATTGTTGATACCGAAGGTATGTACGCTGATGCAAAATTTGTAGGTTTTGATGGCAATGTAAAATTTTTTAGTAATACTAATTATCCACGCCGAATGGGTATTTTAAATCAAGAAATACAACAAGGACTCGCGCAACTTGGTTTGGTGACGGGGAATGTACAGTTTGATAGCGCACAATGGGATTATGGGTTATTGAAAACAGGTTTAAGTAATACTAATCAAAAACAAAACTCAACTTTTAATGCCTCAAAAGTCGCGACTGTTATTAACCAGCGACAAAAACAAGGGGCGTTAAATCAGGGTGAACTCTTTAAATTTGAAATCTATTTTTCACCCAACCAAAAAAACTTCTCAGCGGATTTATATCAAAATGCCTTTGATAAAGTGATTAATTTAGCCTCAACGTATGGAGGGGCAGTAATTACCGTTGAAGGACATTCTGACCCTATGGGCTATTTACGCAAGCACAAAGCAGGGGAGCAAGCGTTAATTTTAGGACAAATAAAACAAAGTGCTAAAAACCTAAGCTTAGGGCGTTCGCAAGCGGTTAGAAATACAATTATTAAGTATGCAACCACCAAGGGGGTTACGTTGGATGCCTCCCAATTTGCAATTATCGGTCATGGTATTTCAGCGCCTAAGTCGGGTGTTTGTGGCGCTTTACCCTGCGCACCAAAAACTGAAAAAGATTGGCGAGCTAATATGCGGGTTGAATTTCGAATTATTCAAATTGAAGCAGAAGACTCAGTTTTTCAACCGTTATAACGGGATGAAATGATGAAAATAGTATTTTTTTTTATAATGGTGATTGTGTTTCTATTGATGGCCGAATGGGATGAGACTTCTTCGACCCTTGATCTTGTTGAGAATAATAGCCCAAGTTATGGACAGCGTCCTTTAGAAAATAGTTGGCCACCTGTTTCTGAAAGTGAAAAGACAGTAAGTAATGATTTATTGACCGTTAATTATTATATTATTTTGGATGGCAGTGGCTCAATGGAAGGCAGTCAATGTGCGGAAGGAAGCAGTAAAATGGCGGTGGCTAAAACAGCCATTACGCAATTTAGCCAAAAAATTCCAGCCGAGGCTAATGTGGCTTTATATTCGTTTGATGGGCGAGGGCGAGGGGAATTATTTTCATTGAGTACCGAGAATAAAGCTCTTTTTTATACAAAAATTAAAGAAATCGTCCCTGGTGCAGGAACGCCATTAGCAAGCGCTATTAAGGATGCATATCGACTACTGACCAAACAAGCTACTCGGCAACTGGGTTATGGTGAATATCATTTAGTGATTGTGACCGATGGTATTGCTTCAAATAATGAAGATCCTCGTCAAATTTTAAGCACTCTATTAACGGAATCTCCCATCATGATACACAGTATCGGTTTTTGTTTAGATAACACTCATGCGTTGAATCAGGAAGGATTAACCACGTATACCGCCGCAGATAACGCGGATGAATTGAATCAAGGTCTACAAGCGGTGTTATCTGAGTCACCTGATTTTAGTCCTGATCAATTTTAACGAACGTAACGGGTTTTTGAAATTCCCAATTTGGTTAATTTTAAAGTGAGGCTATCAATGTCGGAGGTCTTATATAAAGGCCCAATTTGCACCTTGTAAAGCGTTCGACCTTGCTCATCTATGGATTTTATGATGGGTCTAGGGAGTGCGTTTAAACTGATCTCATGTTGTAAGCTATAGGCATTTGAAGCCTTTTCAAAGACACCTATTTGTAAATAAATGGGGGAATTGTTATTAATGGCGGTTATCTTAACTTTTCCTGTTCCACGTTGATAGATGCCAATTTTTTTAGCGGCAGCATAAGAAAGATCAATAATCCGATTGTCATGATAAGGGCCTCTATCATTTATTCTGACGATAATACTGAGTGAATTTTTTAAATGAGTGACACTGACATAACTGGGTATTGGGAGGGTTTTGTGTGCAGCAGTCATGTCATACATGTTATATATTTCACCATTGGCGGTTTTTTTTCCTTGAAAATCGTTGCCATACCAAGAGGCAATCCCCGTTTGTGTAAAGTTATGATTGAAGGGTAAAACTTTGTAATGTTTGCCTAATAGTTGGTAGTCGCTGGAATTTCCTGAAATACTGGTTATTGTTTCATCCCATAATAAAATGACGAATGCTAACATAGCAAATAATAATAGGGCGAAAAAAAGTACAATTTTCACCCTAAGATCTTTCTATTTTGTTTTGGCTAAAATAGCTTCGCTTAACTGATAAACCGCAAGTGCATACATTTGACTGTGATTATAACGCGTGATGGTGTAAAAATTAGTCAGTCCGAGCCAAAACTCAGGCGCAGAGGCTTGTTGATATTCTAAGAGTTTTGCGGGTGCTTGCCGTGGGATATTAGGTGGAATAATAATATTAAGCGCTTGCAGTTCTGCTACTGTCGATTGCGGTTTTAAATCGTCAAATAATGCTTGAGTGTAATCATTACCTGTGACGATCAATTTATAAGCAATACCTTCATTTTTTTGCCAGCCATATTTTAATAAATAATGTCCGACACTGGCGATGGCATCGGCAGGGTTTGTCCAGATATTTCGTTTATTATCATTTTCATAATCAGCGGCATAGTTACGATAACTACTAGGCATAAATTGAGGCAAACCCATCGCACCTGCATAAGAGCCTTTCGGTTTTAAGGGGTTCATGCCTTCTTCACGACACAGTAATAAGAAATGTTTCAGTTCTTTGGTAAAAAAAGTACTGCGTTTTGGGTATGAAAACGCTAAGGTTGAAAGGGCATCAATGACCCGAAAAGAGCCTGTATTACCACCGTATTGGGTTTCAACACCGATAATTGCAACAATAATCTGCCACGGAACCCCGTATTTTTCCTCGACATTTTTCAAAACAGTTTTATGTTTTTTCCAAAATTTAACACCGCCTGCGATACGCTTTTTAGTTAAAAATATTTTTCGATATTTATGCCACGGCATCCTTTTTTCAGCGGGTCTTGAGATGGCTTTTAAAATACTTTGTTTTGTATTTACTTTTTGAAAGAGCGCGGTTAACTTTTTAGATTTAAAATCGTGTTCAGTAGCCATCATTTCAATAAAATGATCGACTTCAGGGGTATGGGCAATTTTTGCTATGCTGATTGGGCTAACCATTATGCCCATAAGGAGTGTTGAGCTCAAAATTATTTTTTTGATCATAGTTGTGTTTTATTGGGTCAAGAATTTTTTATGGGTGTGTATTGACATAAGAATACCAAAACTTCCGAGTAAGGTCACCATAGAGGTTCCACCGTAGCTAATAAGAGGGAGAGGAACTCCGACAACGGGTAATATACCAATGACCATGCCGATGTTCACAAAAACATAAATGAAAAAGGTAAAGGTAAGGCCGCACGCTAATAGGCGAGAATAAGTGTTTTTTGCTTGAACGGCAATATATAAGCCTCTTCCAATAATTAGAATATAGAGAAACAATAAGATAAGGCAACCTGCTAAACCAAATTCTTCTGCAAAGACCGCAAAAATAAAATCGGTAGAACTTTCGGGTAAATAATTTAATTGGGCTTGAGAGCTTCCAAGCCATCCTTTTCCAGAAAAGCCGCCTGATCCAATCGCAATTTTTGATTGGATAATATGATAACCATCTCCACTCGGATCGGCTTCTGGGTTGAATAGGGTTAAAATGCGTCGTTTTTGGTAAGGTTTAATTAAGTAAAACCAAAAAATAGGGGCAAAGCCGCCGATAAACCCCGCAATTATGCTGATAAAACGCCAAGAAAGACCTGCAAAAAATAATACGATGGCACCTGAACCTGCGACTAAAATAGAAGTCCCTAAATCAGGTTGTTTCGCAATTAATAACGTGGGAAGTAAAATCAAGCCTGAAGCAATGGAAACTTGTTTCCACGTTAAGGTGGAGTGATTACCCGCTAAATACCATGCAATCATCATTGGTGTGGTGATTTTAATTATTTCTGATGGTTGAAACCTAAAAAAACCTAAGTCTAACCATCGCTGAGCGCCTTTTCCTATTTCCCCTACGAGTAAAACAGCGATTAAAGCTAAAATACCTGCGCTATATGCATAAACAGAATAAAGTTTAAATCGTTCTGGGTTGACGTGTGCAAGTAAAATCATTAGGCCAAAGGCAAACCCAATCCGTGCTAATTGTCGAATTAATATTGCGCTATTTTGTCCACTCGCACTGTATAAAATGACAAAGCTAATCAGTGAACAGGCTAATAAAATAAGGAATAAAGGAATATCAATGTGTAATTTATTCAGCAGATCTTGTATTACGGATGATTTAATTTGTTGGTGTTTAGGTGGGGTCATTGGTCGTATGGGTTGCGTTTAAATCATTCAAAAAACTTTTAATTACTTTTCCTGCGATGGGGGCAGCAACCGAGCCACCATGCCCCCCATTTTCAACAATTACGGATACGGCAATTTTAGGGTCGGCAGCAGGCGCAAAGCTTACAAATAATGCGTGATCATGCAGTTTTTTATTTATTTTACTTGAATTATAGGCCTCATTTTGTTTAACGGTAAAAACTTGAGCAGTTCCTGTTTTTCCTGCAATTTTATATGAAATACCTTTGGAAATTCTTCCTGCGGTGCCTCCTCTTCCATGAACAACATTAACCATAGCGGCAATAACCGCCGCTATATTTTTTTTATCTAATGAAATTATTTTTTCAGGAGGTAAAGCAAGGGGTTGTGTGATATTAGATTTAACGAGGCTATCAACGAGGTGCGGGGTGACAGCTTTGCCATAATTAGCGAGTGTTGCGGTCGCTTTTGCCAGTTGTATGGGGGTTGCTAGCACAAACCCTTGTCCAATACCTGTAATAACGGAGTCTCCTGGAAACCATATTTTTTTTCTATTTTCTTTCTTCCATTGACGTGATGGGAAGAGCCCTTTTTTTTCACCTTTTAAATCCAATCCTGTTTTTTGATTAAAACCAAATTTGGTCATAAAATCGTACATACGATCAATACCGAGCCCAAAAGCTAAGTCATAAAAATAGACATCACAGGATTGGGTAATGGCTTTGTTTAGATTTGTCGCACCGTGTCCCCAGTGCTTCCAGTCTCTAAAACGATGTTTGTTTTTAGGAACTTGATAATAACCATGACAGGGTATTTTTTTATGCTGGCTAATGAAATTATATTCTAATCCTGCTAAGCCCATAAATGGTTTTACGGTTGAACCAGGGGGGTATTGACCTTTCAACGCTCGGTTAAATAAGGGTCTATCAGGTGAGTCTCGTAACGTGTTATAGGCTTTAAAGCTTATACCATTTACAAAAAGATTGGAGTCAAAACTGGGTCTGCTCGCAAAAACAAGGACGTTACCTGTTTTTACTTCAATCGCAACGACCGCTCCATTAAAGCCTTCAAGCGCATCATAGGCTATTTTTTGTAAATCAATATCCAATGTGAGATGTAAATTAGCACCAGATTTAGATTTTACTTTTTTCAAGGTGTTAACGGTACGCCCATGAGCATTGGTTTCTTCTTCGGTATAACCTGCTTTTCCATGTAATTGGGGTTCATAGGATTGTTCGATGCCAACTTTTCCTACGTAATTAGTGCCTCGGTATTCCTGTTGTGGCAGGGTTTTAATTTCTTTTTTATTGATTCTGCCAACGTAACCGACAACATGTGCTGTTAGTAAGCCGTAAGGGTAAGAGCGTGTTAAGCTTACTTCTATTTCAACGCCAGGAAAAAAAGGTCGCATGACGGCAAATCGCGCCATGTCTTTTTCGCTTAAATTTGTCAAAAAAGTGCTTGATTGGAAATGTTTGTATCGCTTACGCTGTTTGTGAAAGTCGGCTATTTTTTCATCAGGGATATTGAGCAAGGTTTGCAATCGTTTAAGAGTGTCATCAAGCCCTTTTTTACCTTTTTTTTGAATTTTTTCAGGTGAAATTTCTAAATTATAAGTAGGTAAATTTTCAGCTAAAATACGCCCTTTACGATCATAAATACCACCACGGATAGGGGGGATGGACGAAATAGTAACGCGGTTTTTAGTGGATAAATGGCTGTAATGTTCGTAGCCTTCTATCTGTAGGTAAATCAGTCGCACAACAAGTCCTGTAATTAATAGGAGTACGAAGACGAATAAGAAGACAATACGATTAAGAAAAATACGGTTTTCAGTAATGGCATCTCTGATAGTATAACGTTGTGACATAAAAAATCGTGTAATTAACGACTTTTACCGAGATGACGGACAAAGTGTAAGCTAGCGTTAATGAATGGCCAAATTAATGTGCCCGTTAGAATAGATAACCAAAAGGATATTGAAAAGTTTGAGTTTAGTTGAATGGGGTTTTTAATGGAGAAGGGGGTCATTGGCGTGCCAATACGCATGGATTCTAGCCAAAAAATAGCTATTTGAGCAATCGATAGGCAAAAGAAAATAAAAATCATTTGTTGAAGCATTGGGAATTGTCGTAAACGCTGATGAAAGAGAATGCAGATATAAATAATCAGGACATAGATTAGTGTATGTTCTCCTAATGAGCAACCGACTAATACATCGGTTAATAGCCCTGTTAACCATACTTTCATTATACTATGTTGAGAGGGTAATGCTAATGACCAGTAAATAAGCACTAACAAGACCCAGTCAGGATTTAGTCGACCGATGAAATGAGGAAAAGGGGCTATTTTTAGACACATTGCAATGAGCAATGTAGAAACAAGATAGTGATGGTCATTGAGCAAGGTTAGTTTCTCTTTTTAACACCGTTAGTATGATCGTCAGATTCCGTAGGAATTTTTTCTGTTACTTCTGAGTCCGTTAATTCTATAATTTTTGGTTTAGAGGTAATAATTAAAATATCTCTGATTTTATCTAATTGTGCAATAGGCTCAGCCATAATATCAGCTAAAGGTTTACTTTGATCTTCTTGTATTGTTTTAATTCTTGCGACAGGGTAACCTCGAGCGAATGTTCCATCTAAGCCTGAGGTAATTAATAAATCACCTTCTCTGACGTCGGCATCATTGGGTAAAAAAGGTAAGTTAAGTTGATTATAAATACCACTTCCAAATGCGACAGTACGAAGTCCATTTCGACTAATTTCAACGGCAATTCCATGGCTGGGGTCGGTAATTAGCATAACCTCAGCACTTAAAGGGTGAACTCGAACGACTTGTCCAACGACTCCGTTAGTATCTAAAACGAGCTGTTGTTTTTTAACGCCAAGCGGCGTACCTTTATCAACTAAAATGACATGTTTATATGGAAAGTGTGTTGCTCGTATCAGTTCGGCTGGCAGTACTTCTTCGGCTATTTCCTGACTTTTATGCATAAATGCCCTTAGACGAATATTATCCTTCTCTAAGGTTTGAAGTTTCATTAATCCTGCAGTACGAACATTGACCTCTTGTTTCAAGGCATTATTTTCTTCTTTAAGTGTTTTATAGGAGACAAAAAGCTGGAAGGTTTGATTGGTAATGGCTAAGGGTAAGCTAACAAGAAATTGAACAGGATGCACAACGACCGATAGAAAGGAGCGAATCCCTTCTAGTCGTGAACTTTTATGGTCCATCGCAAGCAACAACACAGAAAAAAGCACTGCGATGATGAAGCGCGTATGAAGGGATGGACCTTTGGCGAATAAAAGTTTTATGGCAATTCTCTGATAATTAAAACAAAAAAATGGTTTCTATTTAAAATTATAGTGCATAAAATAATGATACGTCACACTTACTATAAATATATTACGATCGCTAACACATATCAAGTTTTTATTCTAAAGAAAAGCTATCTGCGCCTCCGCCTGCTTGGTCAAGCATTTCAAGAACCATGCCACCGCCACGAGCAACGCAGGTTAAAGGGTCATCGGCTACATAGACGGGCAACCCTGTTTCTTCAGCGATTAATCGGTCAATATCGGTCAACAGTGCACCGCCTCCCGTTAAAACAATGCCTTTATTGGCAACATCTGCCCCTAATTCTGGCGGGGTTTGCTCTAAAGCCAGTTTTACCGCGCCGACAATACCTGTCAAAGATTCTTGAAGAGATTCTAAAATTTCATTGCTGTTTAGGATAAAACTGCGCGGAATTCCTTCGGCTAAATTACGCCCTTTAATTTCAATTTCTTTCACTTCGCTGCTTGGATAAGCCGAACCAATTTCTTTTTTAATGCGTTCTGCGGTGGCTTCCCCAATTAAGGTTCCGTAGTTTCGGCGCACATAGCTAATAATAGCTTCATCAAAACGGTCACCCCCAATACGCACAGAGGACGAATAAACAATCCCGTTCAAAGAGATAATACCCACTTCAGACGTGCCTCCTCCAATATCTAAAACCATAGAGCCTTGTGCTTGATCAACAGGCATTCCTGCACCAATAGCGGCAGACATTGGTTCTTCAATTAAGTAAACATCGCGTGCGCCTGCCATTTCGGCGGACTCTCGGATAGCACGTCGTTCCACTTGAGTAGAGCCACAAGGGACACAAATTAAAATTCTGGGACTGGGACGTAATAATTTACTTTCATGAACTTTTTCAATAAAAAAGCGCAACATTCGTTCGGTGACATAAAAATCAGCGATTACACCGTCTTTTAAGGGTCGAATTGCTTCAATATTTCCAGGGGTTCTTCCGAGCATTTTTTTAGCATCTTCACCAACCGCTGCAATCGTTTTCGTACCGCGCGCCCGATCTTCCCTGATCGCTACTACAGAAGGTTCATCCAGAACAATTCCCTGTCCAGGAATATAAATTAAAGTATTAGCCGTTCCCAAATCAATGGATAAGTCATTGGAAAAAAGCCCGCGAATTCGTTTAAACATTGTAATCAGGTTCCTCAACGGATAAAAAATTCCGTCACTCTATCAATCAATAAGCCTTTTAGGCAAGATATAACGTATCATATTCGACAATTAAATGTTTTGAAATTAACGTATAGGAGTAAAAATGTCATTATTAGCCGATGATATTCAAAAAATAGCCCATCTTGCTCGCCTTGGAATTGACGATAAAAATATGGCAACTTATGCCAATGATTTATCAGGTATGTTAGCCCTAATGGTTCAAATGGGTGAGTTAAATACGGATGGCATTGAGCCAATGGCGAACCCTTTAGATAATAGTCAACGTTTACGAAAAGATACAGTGACAGAAAAAAATCAACGGCATAAATTTCAAACTTTAGCGCCGCAAATAGACGCAGGGTTATATCTCGTCCCTAAGGTTATTGATTAAACGACATTAAAAATATGCATAACAAAACGATTACCGAAATAGCCCACGATTTACGGACAAAAAAAATATCCAGTGTTGAACTAACCCAACATTATTTAGATCGAATCAAACAATTCTCAACGCTTAATAGCTATATTACGGTGACAGAAGAACAAGCACTTGTACAAGCACGGGTGGCTGACGAACGTTTAAAATCAAAGGATGCAGCCTTATTAACAGGCATTCCTATTGCTCAAAAAGATATTTTTTGCACCGAAGGGATTAAAACCAGTTGTGGCTCTAAAATGTTGGATAATTTCATAGCACCTTACAATGCGACCGTGGTTGAAAAATTCAATCAATCAGGCGCGGTGATGTTAGGAAAATTGAACATGGATGAATTTGCGATGGGGTCCTCGAACGAAACCAGTTTTTATGGGGTGGCACACAATCCGTGGGACGCTCATGCGGTCGCAGGGGGATCATCGGGTGGATCAGCCGCCGCAGTTGCTGCTCAATTAGCGGTCGCAGTCACAGGGACAGATACAGGCGGCTCTATTCGTCAACCAGCCTCTTTTTGTGGTATCACAGGTCTAAAACCAACTTACGGGCGAGTTTCTCGTTATGGCATGATTGCCTATGCCTCGAGCTTGGATCAAGGCGGAACAATGAGCCGTAATGCTGAAGACGCGGCTATTTTATTACAAACGATGGCAGGATTTGATGAAAAGGACTCCACCAGCGCGCAAAAAATGGTGCCAAATTACAGCGAAAATTTAAACCAAGATTTAAAAGGTTTAAAAATCGGATTACCCAAAGAATTTTTTAGTGAAGATTTAGATTCTGAGATTGCGGCAACGATTCTTAATGCCGTTGAAGAATATAAAAAACTAGGCGCAGAAATCAAAGAAGTCTCGATGCCGATGTTGAAATACGCCATTCCTGCTTATTATGTCATTGCCTCAGCGGAATGTTCGGCTAATTTATCGCGATTAGATGGCGTGCGTTATGGGTATCGTTGTGAAAATCCTAAAGATTTAGATGATTTATACACACGTTCACGGGGGGAAGCGTTTGGTGCTGAAGTAAAACGCCGTATTTTAATGGGAACTTACGCCTTATCCGCAGGTTATTACGATGCTTACTACATAAAAGCACAGAAAACACGCCGATTAATCAGCGAAGATTTTAAAAAAGCACTCAATGAAGTTGATGTTTTAATGGGACCTGTTGCGCCTTCAACGGCATTTGGAATCGGTGAAAAAACCAGCGACCCGATTCAAATGTATTTAGCCGATATTTACACTATTGCAATTAATTTAGCAGGATTACCCGCAATGTCTGTTCCTGCAGGTTTTGTGGACAACAAACCTGTTGGATTACAAATTATCGGCAATTATTTTAAAGAAGCCCAATTATTAAACGTTGCCCATCAATACCAACAAGTTACAAACTGGCATCAAAAAATTCCAGAAGGTTTTCAATAGAGGGTTTTTATCATGGCGACAATTACGCAATTTTCACAGTTGGATTTAGATAAAAGTTACAGCTACGCCGATTATTTGCGTTGGAAATTTGAAGAGCGTGTTGAAATTATCAAAGGCAAAGTGATGTTAATGTCGCCTGCACCAAACTTATATCATCAACAATTATCGGGTGAATTATCTTATCAAATTGCACATTATTTACGGCATAAAAAATGTAAATTATTTGTCGCCCCATTTGATGTGAAATTGTATAACAAGGAAAAATCTACGCTCAAAAACAAAGAAGTTTACAATGTGGTTCAGCCTGATTTGTGTGTGATTTGTGATAAAAAAAAATTGACTAAACAAGGGTGTGATGGTGCGCCTGAATGGATTATTGAAATCGTTTCAAAAGGCAATTCTAAGCGTGATTTATTGTTGAAATATGCACTTTATCAAGAAAATGGGGTTGGAGAATATTGGTTAGTTTATCCTGAGGTTGAAGCCATTCACCAATTTCTTTTAAATAAAAAAACCAATCTCTATCAACTGCATAAAATTTACGCACAAGATGGCTTTATTTCACCGATATTATTCCCAAAACTGCAAATGAATTTAGTGGAAATTTTTTCAGATTAATACGCTGTTTACTATTGGAATTGGAGGCTACTAAGTAGTCATACAAAAGTTATATTGTGTTTAGTACCGAAATTTTCCAAAATTTCTAAAACCGCTTTTTTATCTCTGAATTGTTTGAGCGATCGACGACAACGCTTCCATTTATAGTCAAAATTTTTTTATAGGGCGTTTCAATGTGACGGTACCCGACATATAATCTGGCACGAATTCATGAGATCTTGAATG
>JAGLEW010000171.1 GCA_023144875.1 Methylococcales bacterium | reverse complement strand
CTGCTTTAACTTGGTCTTTTGTCATACCTTTGGCTAAATAGCCTTTCCTAATTAAGGCATTCATTTCTTCTGGCCAGTTATTTTCAGATAATAACTGCTCTCGTCTGACGGGAGGAGACTCGCAACCCATTAAAAGAGTCAGAATTAAGCCGCCTAATAAAAGATATTTTTTAGTCATTTTGAGTCATCATTTAATAGTTATTTCAGTTGAATATCGAACTGGAAAGTCTTTCATTTTTTCAGCATCAAAATCATTTGTGTTCGTGAAAAATAATGCATCAGCTGGGACGCCATTTTTATTTCCGACAGCTCTAATCTTATCTACACCAGTAGGTGCACCTATATCAACTGAAAATTCTGCATTAACAGGAGGTATTTGATAAGTTTGACCTGGCCTCATGTAGTTATCTGTTTGGAAGGGGTTTGGAAATAAAGTTGATATTTCACCCTTAGAATTTATCCAAACAATACGCACATACATGGGGTTTTTAACTGAAAATGAAACAGTCATTTTCTCACCAATTACATAGGATTTTTTATTGGTCCATACTTTTAGGTCACCTTTGGTGATTGCTGGAGACTTTGGTGTTTTAGAAGGTGCCGCAATATTGACAGATCGTGTTGCCATTTTTCCTAGGCTATTTCGTCTGATTTTAGTTTCAATATTAATGGGAATTGTTTCAAACAATTTAACATAGGTTTTGATATTAACCCCAGGGCTTTTTAAACCATTTTTAGATGCAAATTGTTGGAGGGCTTGTGTCGTTGAGGCATTTTCTTGACCTGTGACATCGACAGGAAAATTGTGTAAATACAATAAGGTTTGAATTTCCTGTATTTGTTCGGAAGGTGTCATTTCAGAAAAATCAATCTTAATCGCATCTAATACTACTTCATCACGTTCCATACCAGGTAATAAATTCCAATAAGGAGTTTTTTGATAACGACCAACCAGTTGTATCATGCTTAATTGAACTAATAATCGAACCGCCGCATGTCGTCCTTGTATTTTCTTTATATCTCCTTTTGCTCCAAAAGTAACTCCTTTTATGTTAAAAGCAATGCTATCATCTTTGATTGATTTATGAAGTTTTATACTGTTAATAGACTGTATTCTGGGAATTGCAGCTAATTTTTGGAAATGAAGCAAATTAAAATCTAGGGTAACTTGTGATAATGAACCTTTGTTATTATCATCAACATCGACGCCATATTCCCCAATATCAAATCCTAGGTTAGTTCCACTTCCTTTTGTTACTAAGCCTCGATCAAATTCTGTTATTCCACCTGCGACAATAACATCAGGAATAGTTTTATTTTCAAAACCCGAATAACCAACATTCATGTTATTAGCGATAAAGTCAGGATCATAGGGAACATATGTGATAGTACCGCCAATTGCATTTAAGGTGCTATTGACCATTTCGGTAATATTTCTAGGGACTTCTCCGCCTGTTGAGGTTGATGTGCCTGTGTTATCGGCAATTTGTTTACTCATGACGTTTAAAGGTGCTCGAGCAAATATATCGCCTAACATACCTAGCTTTCTGATTCCGTGACTGTAGACGGTGGCTTTTGCTTCAGGTAGGGTTTTATTGATATCTACGTCAACATTTGTTGGACTTAAGCCACAGGAAGTAAGAAGAGCGGCAGAAAAGAGACTTGGTAAAAGAAAATTTTTTTTGTTCAGCATGATTTTCATCCTAAATTAAAGTAATTATCAACGCTAAACTTAACAAGTAATGTAATTGAGCTTATTTTTCTTTTGGTTGAAGCGTTAAGAGCGATAACATATGTATTTTAGTCGAAAAAGAAGGTATTAACTTAAATTTTCAACTATTGAGTGCAGACCGATGATGTTCCAGTATTATCGGAGTTATTAATGATTGTCGTTCCTGCTCTTAGTTTAGTCGCAACTAGATTAATATTCCCTGTTCCATTGCAACCATCATTAGTTATTATTCTTTTGTTATTTGGATTTTTATTTTTTACTTTAGTGAGTACTCTGGCTTTAGTTAAAGCTCTTCGAACCGTATAGTTTGTATTTTTTTCTAGTTTTAAGTCATCATTAATTGGGTCACGATTGCTAATACCATCGTCAAAATCTCCCGAATATACAGGAGAAGATAATAGTAAGGGTAACAAAATTGTTAATGTTTTTTTTTGTAAATACATACATCTTTCCCTGTAACGTAAAAAGCCCCACTTATACCTAAGTGGGGCTTGGAAATAATAAATTATTTAAGATTTACAGAACCAACACTTGCAACAGACTTTTTGCCCACAGCAGTTGCAGTTGCATTTTTGTTTTGAGATTTTACGATAATTGTTGATTTTTTAATTTTAGAGCCTTGTGCTGTAACAGAACCAACACTTGCAACAGACTTTTTGCCTTTAGAGGTTGCTATTGCATTTTTGTTCTGAGATTTTACGATAATTTTTGACTTTTCAACTTTAGTACCTGCTGGTGCAGCAAAAGAAGCGGTTGCGAACAAAGAAAGAGCAAGTGTTATAATAGTTAATGTAGTTTTCATGATATTTCCAAAATAATAAAATAGTGAGAAGCAGGAGGCCTGCAATGTGGGTAGTTTTTTCTAGTGAAACTACCACCTTAAGTTTTGCATTTTAAGGCTTAATTACATTTTAACATTATTGTTACTTATAAGCAATAATAGTTAGAAGGTTTGTTCAAATTTTTTGAACTCACAAATTAGTTATAGCTGGTTTAATCTGTGAGTTTTAGAATATCAAATGAAAGACAGAAATGCATCAGGCCCCTAGTACAACTGCGAAATAAGTCACAAAACATTAGGTTGTTTTTTAAAGTGAGATGTTAATACAGATTTATTATTGTTGATATTGAACCGAAAAATCTTCTAATGATCGTAAATAAACCTTTAGTTTATCGGCATTGTTTGCCTGAAATGAATTAACTCCTACACTAGATAAATAATTGGCTTGATCCGCCATGTACTGTCCTGTTGCGCGAATTTCACCTTGATAATTGAAGCACTCTCTTAATAATTTTGCCTGAGAAAATCCGCGACCATCGGTGAAGATTGAAAAGTACAATTCAATCAAAGGCAGGTTTTTGAGTGTATTTTTTAAACGATTAATATTTTCATCCGAATTTACCCTAACACCGACTAATCCTTGATATTTTTGTAATTCTGGCTGATTTTCACACCATCTGGTTAATGAAACCGTAATATCACCTGTAGCTAAAGGCTCATCATCTTTGATATAACGCCAATTATTTTCGACTAATTTTTTATCTTTAATGATTTGCATACACTTTTTCCTTGAAAGGAAGGATTCCAATACGGTTAACCACGGTTAAAAAGGATTCTTGTTCATTTTCACGGAATTTTATATAAATTTCTAAAATTTCGGTGATGGCTTTGACGATTTTATTTTTAGCAATAGCGGCTCCCAGTCGTTGACCAATCGCGGCTTCATTTTCAGAAGAGCCGCCTAAGGTGAGTTGATACCACTCAGTGCCTTTTTTATCGACCCCTAAAATACCAATATGACCGACACTTTGATGGGCGCAACCATTCATACACCCTGATATATTGACTTTTAAATCCCCTAAATCATGAATGTAATCCATGTCATCTAAGGCTTGATTGATTTCTTTGGTAACGTCAATTGAGCCTGCATTGGCTAAGGCGCAAAAATCTAACCCTGGGCAGCAAATAATATCAGTCACGGTGCCTATATTAGGGGTAGCGAGTTGTAACGCGCATAATTTTTGCCAAAGAGGGTAGAGATTGACCTGTTCTATGTCAGCTAATACTAAATTTTGTCGATGTGTGGCTCTGATTTCACCAAAACTATACTGATCCGCTAAATCAGCAACCGCTTCTAATTGATTATCGGTAATATCACCAGGAGGCGAGTCGGGGGCTTTTAAAGAGATAAAAACCGCTTTATAGCCTTCAACGCGATGTGTGGTCGTGTTATGCGTGATCCATGTTGCGAATGCTGGGCTTTGCTGTTGTAATTTTTCAAAGCTTTGATCTTCAGCGGCGATACTATTATATAAGGGCGGTGAAAATTGAGCGATCATGGCGTTATAGGTTTCATTTGAAATTTCCATGCCATTTTTAATGCGTAACCACTCGGCTTCTACTAACTCACGGACTTTTTCAATACCTGATTCACGAACTAAGATTTTAATTCGGGCGCG
>JAGLEW010000170.1 GCA_023144875.1 Methylococcales bacterium | reverse complement strand
AAGCGATAGAATACCGCAGTGTTACCTAATTCTAAAGCGTGATTTTTAATGGAGTGTGAAAAATGAGTCGAAATGATAATTTAACGGCAGCTTATAACAATTTAATTGAGTATTTATATGAGGCGATGGATGATACTTTGCATTCAACGGCGGAGGCTTTAGAGATTGCAAAAGAGAAAGTTCATGAGCTTGGTGGTTTAACGCAAGAGGAAGTTTATCATATCAGTCAATCACTAAGCCGTGATTTAGATCATGCGGCGCTTAATTCTGAAGAGAAAGAAGCGGATTTATCCGCATGGCTAAAATTTGATATAGATTTAATCGAAAATTTTGCGGTTGATTCTTTTAAAAGTTTGGCAGATAAAACACGCTTGGAATTATCCAAAATACAGCAGCACGCCGAAAAATATCACCCTTATAAAGCAGGTGATTTTGTAAGCCCTGGGACATTTATTTGTGAAAAGTGTTCTAAAGAGATTGCGTTTAAATCGCCCAGTGAAATGCCTGCTTGTCCACGTTGTGGGGATAAAAGCTTTATCAGGCGTTGATATTCGCTTATGAGCGCCTATAATTTCTAGAATCTCTCATAGACTTAAATAAGGAATCACATGCGTCGGGTTATTTTTAATCAAAAAGGCGGGGTGGGGAAATCAACCATTACCTGTAATTTAGCCGCGATTAGTGCCGCTGAAGGTCGGCGAACACTGGTGATTGATCTTGATATTCAAGGGAATGCAACGCAATATTTGTTAGGTAAAAAAGAAACAAATTCTGATAAATCCATTGCTTATTTTTTTAAAGATGCGTTGAGTTTAGGCATATTTGGTTCACAAGGATCGGGTTTGGATGGTTTAATACAAAAAACCCCTTTTCCTAATCTACATGTGATTTCTGCACACCCTGATTTAGAACCTTTACACGGACGTTTAGAATCGCGTTATAAAATTTTTAAGCTCAGAGATGCACTGAATGCGTTGGAAAATTTTGATGATGTTTATATTGATACGCCACCTGTGCTTAATTTTTACAGTCAATCGGCTTTAATTGCCTCGGATCGGTGTTTAATTCCGTTTGATTGTGATGCGTTTGCCAAAGATGCCTTGTATTCGTTGATGCAATCGTTAGCGGAAGTGAAAGCGGATCATAATGAAAAATTAGAGATTGAGGGAATTGTGGTCAATCAATTTCAAAAACAAGCGAATTTACCCACGCAATTGGTTGATGAGTTAATTAAAGCAGGCCATCCTGTTTTAAAGAGTAAAATTTCTCCCTCGGTTAAGGTTAGGGAATCGCATACCCATGCGCAACCATTGATTCACTATGCGCCAAATCATAAATTAGCCGAAGAATTTAGGGCTTTATATGCAGAAATTAATGCATGAGTAAATGTTTTATTTAAAAAAATCTTATTTTTTTCAGTTTTTTGTTGACTTATAAGGGTTTGAATCATAAGTATTATTCGATAAATTCCGCCGTAGATGCCTTAACCTGTGTAATTTAGTCAGTTATTAAAAATGCGGCTATCGCTTGTTCTGAATTTTTTAAAGTGTAAAATAGGCTTTAATACAGCACGGTAAGATGTTACATCCATTAAAATATTTGATGGCAGGAAACAAACGATTAAAAGTATTCTTCTGCAACACCTGCTTTATTGATTCACCTATATATTTATAACGTACAACAGAGATAAGAAAATGACAGATCGAGTAGAAGGCACAGTTAAGTGGTTTAATGATGAGAAAGGCTTTGGCTTTATTGCACAAGCAGATAAAAAAGATGTTTTTGTGCATTACAGTGCAATCAACAATGCAAACGGTGGGCGTAAAACATTGGTTGAAGGTCAATCGGTAACCATGAAAGTGACTCAAGGTCAAAAAGGTTTGCAAGCAGAAGACGTGGATCCTGTATAGATTAGTAACAATTTAATCTAGCTTATACGAAAGCCATACTGTTTATTAAGACAGTATGGCTTTTTTAATGGGCGCTGTTTTAGTAACGATAATGCGCTGGTTTATAAGGGCCTTCTTGTGGAACATTAATATAGTCGGCTTGTTTTTTGGTTAACTGGGTTAACTGAACCCCTAGTTGTTCTAAATGTAAACGGGCGACCTTTTCGTCTAACTGTTTCGGTAAAATATAGACTTCATTGTCATAATTGTCCGAATTTTCCCACAATTCAATTTGCGCTAACACTTGGTTGCAAAATGAATTTGACATCACAAAACTTGGATGTCCTGTGGCACAGCCTAGATTGACTAATCGACCTTCGGCCAACACAATAATACGTTTACCATCAGGAAAAATGACATGATCAACTTGGGGTTTAATGTTTTCCCATGTGTATTGGCGTAGAGCGGCGATTTCAATTTCAGAATCAAAGTGACCAATATTACAGACAATGGCTTGATCACGCATTGCGGTTAAATGGGCATGGGTT
The DNA here is from genome assembly GCA_023144875.1 of Methylococcales bacterium. Classification (GTDB taxonomy): domain Bacteria; phylum Pseudomonadota; class Gammaproteobacteria; order Methylococcales; family Methylomonadaceae; genus WTBX01. The sequence continues at coordinate 2,140 of JAGLEW010000170.1, read as the reverse complement.
AAGACATTAAAATTTCCTGTTGCCGTGACAATAATATTTGCCAACGGCGCGGCTTCATCCATAGTGACCACACGAAATCCCTCCATTGCCGCTTGTAATGCGCAAATAGGGTCAATTTCAGTAATCCAAACGGTCGCCCCTAATCCGCGTAATGATTGTGCACAGCCTTTACCCACATCACCATAACCACAAACGACGGCGATTTTTCCTGCAATCATGACATCTGTGGCACGTTTAATTCCATCCACTAACGACTCACGACAACCGTAAAGGTTATCAAATTTTGATTTTGTTACTGAATCATTAACGTTAAACGCGGGAACTTTTAAAGAGCCTTTCGTCACCATTTCATAAAGACGCAGTACCCCTGTCGTGGTTTCTTCAGATAAGCCTTTCACGTCCGCCATTAACTCTGGAAATTTATCGTGCATCATTACGGTTAAATCACCACCATCATCCAAAATCATATTAGGTCGCCAGTCATTGGTGCCAATGATGGTTTGCTCAATACACCATTCGGCTTCTTCTTCGGTTTCACCTTTCCATGCAAATACAGGAATGCCTGATTCTGCCATCGCTGCGGCAGCATGATCTTGCGTTGAAAAAATATTACACGATGACCAGCGAACTTCTGCGCCTAATGCGGTTAGGGTTTCAATTAACACCGCGGTTTGAATGGTCATATGCAAACAGCCTGCAATTCGTGCACCTGTTAATGGTTTGCTTTCGCCAAATTCTTCACGTAATGCCATCAAACCAGGCATTTCTGTTTCAGCAATATTTATTTCTTTACGTCCCCATGCCGCTAAGGCAATATCGGCAATTTTGTAATCTGAGTAACTCATTATTCTTCCTAAGTAATTAAATTAAAGGCCAGCCGCTTGTTTTAAGGCGTCGGCTTTGTCTGTTTTTTCCCAACTAAAGCTTTCTTCAGTTCGTCCAAAATGTCCATAGGCAGCGGTTTTTTGATAAATGGGTTTTAATAAATCCAATTGAGCAATTAAACCTTTAGGACGTAAATCAAAATGTTCACGAATAATGTGTTCTAGTTTAGCTTCATCAATTTTACACGTACCAAAGGTTTCAATGCCAATAGAAGTTGGTTCTGCAACCCCAATGGCATAAGAGACTTGAACTTCACAACGTTCAGCGATTCCTGCAGCCACAATATTTTTAGCCACATAGCGACACATATAAGCGGCAGAACGATCGACTTTTGAGGGGTCTTTTCCTGAGAAAGCACCGCCGCCATGACGTGCCATGCCACCATAAGTATCCACAATAATTTTACGTCCTGTTAGACCGCAATCACCGACAGGGCCGCCAATGACAAAATTTCCTGTTGGATTAATATGATATTTTGTATCTTTATGTAACCATCCTTTTAAGACAGGGTCAATGATCAGCTCCAGAACGGCTTCCTGAATTTCTTTTTGGCTAACATCTGGTGAATGTTGGGTTGATAAAACTACGGCATCAACAGCAACGGGTTTATTATTTTCGTAACGAAACGTTACTTGGCTTTTTGCATCAGGTCGTAGCCATGATAATTCGCCACTTTTTCGTATTTGAGCTTGGCGTTCAACTAAGCGGTGTGAAAAATGAATGGGTGCAGGCATTAATACAGATTCAATTTCATTGGTGGCGTAGCCAAACATTAAGCCTTGGTCGCCAGCCCCTTGTTCATGCTCGTCACTGTCATTTACGCCCATCGCAATATCAGATGATTGCTTGCCAATCGCATTTAAAACCGCACAGGTTTCCCAGTCAAAGCCTGCATCGCCATCATAGCCAATTTCTTTGACAACTTTTCGGACGAGGGCTTCGGTATCAACCCATGCATTGGTGGTAATTTCACCTGCTAAAATAACCATGCCTGTTTTAATCATGGTTTCACAAGCAATACGTGATTTAGGGTCTTGAGCTAATAAGGCATCAACAATCGCATCAGAAATTTGGTCGGCCATTTTATCAGGATGACCTTCAGAAACGGATTCGGAGGTAAAGATATAATTTTGATTCATAAAAAGTACCTTTTAAATAGAATAATAGACATAAAAAAGGTCGCTAATGCGACCTTTAAAAAGATGGTGGGCCCTCCCAGACTTGAACTGGGGACCTGCCGATTATGAGTCGGATG
>JAGLEW010000017.1 GCA_023144875.1 Methylococcales bacterium | reverse complement strand
GAAAATCAAATGGCAACCGATAAGCTAGCTGAAGGGATTGATGGTTTCTCTAAAGCACTCGTGTCTTTAGAAACATTACTTGCGGATCGTTTAACTAAGTTAGAAGCTTAGATAAAAATTTCAGCATTCTGTTTTTAAAAAATAAAATGCAATTTTTAAATTCTTAATAATAAAAAATATGTCACAAAAAATTTTAGATATTGTAAAACCAGGCGTTATATCAGGCGATGATGTACAAAAAGTTTTTGCCTTGTGCAAAGAAAATGCATTAGCATTGCCTGCGGTTAATACCATTAATACTGATTCAATTAATGCGGTTTTAGAAGCGGCCGCAAAAGCTAAATCTGCGGTAGTAATTCAGTTTTCAAATGGTGGTGCGGCATTTTTCTCTGGAAAAGGCTTAAAACTGGAAGGGCAACAAAATGCTGTTTTAGGTGCTATTTCTGGCGCAAAACATGTACATAACATGGCGGTGCATTATGGCGTTCCTGTTATTTTACACACCGACCATGCGGCTAAAAAATTATTGCCTTGGATTGATGGCTTATTAGATGCAGGTGAAAAACACTTTGCAGAAACAGGTAAGCCTTTATTTAGCTCTCATATGCTGGATTTATCTGAAGAAAGCTTAGAAGAAAATATTGGTACCTGTGGCAAATATTTAACACGTATGTCCAAAATGGATATGACCTTAGAAATTGAACTAGGTTGTACCGGTGGCGAAGAAGACGGTGTTGATAATTCTGATATGGACTCTTCATTGTTATACACTCAGCCAGAAGAAGTGGCTTACGCTTATGAAGAACTAAGTAAAATTAGCCCTCGTTTTACTATTGCGGCGTCTTTTGGTAATGTTCACGGTGTTTATAAACCAGGTAATGTAAAATTAACACCAACTATTTTACGTGATTCTCAAGCCTATGTTTCTGAAAAGTATAATATTCCTGCTAATAGCTTGGATTTTGTATTTCATGGCGGCTCAGGTTCAAGCGAAGCGGAAATAAAAGAATCTATTGGTTATGGTGTCATTAAAATGAACATCGATACCGATACTCAGTGGGCAACATGGGAAGCTGTGATGAATTTTTATAAAGAAAATGAAGCTTACCTACAAGGTCAAATTGGAAACCCAGATGGGGAAGATAGCCCTAATAAAAAATACTACGATCCTCGCGTTTGGCAACGTGCAGGAGAAGTTGGTATGGCAAACCGCTTAGAACAAACGTTTGCAGATCTAAACGCGACAAATTCACTATAAGCGTTTGATCTAAAAGAAAGGTCGGTGCAGATTGCATCGGCCTTTTTTTGTTTTTAAGCCTTGGAAAGACGCTTAAAACTTTCATTTTCGGTTGAATCGAAAGGGCTAGGCTATAATGTTAGATTGTTTTTTTAGATTTCACCGTTAATTTAAGAGTTCTCAATGAATAGTAATTTAAATGTGGCATCCGCTGATGATATTGATTCTGCCGAAACCCAAGAATGGTTAGATGCTTTAGCGTCTGTTTTAGAAACAGAAGGTCATGAGCGCGCTCAATTTTTAATTGAAAAATTGGTGGGATTAGCACGCAAAGCAGGGTCTGATATTCCGTTTAGTGCAAATACGGCTTATTTGAATACTATTCCAGTGGCATTACAGCCACTTTTTCCAGGCGATACGACGATAGAACGTAAAATTCGATCTTATGTTCGTTGGAATGCCATGGTAATGGTTTTAAAAGCCAATAAAGATACGAATGTTGGTGGGCATATTGCTAGCTTTGCCTCATTAGCAACTTTGTACGATGTGGGTCAAAATCATTTTTGGCATGGAGCAACTGAAAACAATGAAGGTGATCTCATTTATTTTCAAGGACATTCTTCCCCTGGAAATTATGCGCGTGAATTTTTACTAGGCCGACTAACAGAAGCGCAAATGAATAGCTTTCGCCAAGAAGTCGATGGCAATGGCTTATCCTCCTACCCTCATCCTTGGTTAATGCCTGATTTTTGGCAATTTCCAACGGTATCTATGGGATTGGGTCCTATCATGGCGATCTATCAAGCGCGTTTTATGCGGTACATGCAAGGACGCGGCTTTATTGATCCTAAAACTCGTAAAGTGTGGGCATTTTTAGGCGATGGTGAAACCGATGAGCCTGAAACATTGGGTGCTATCGGCATGGCTGGACGTGAGCATTTAGACAACCTGATTTTTTTAGTTAATTGTAATTTACAACGTTTAGATGGTCCTGTTCGTGGCAATGGGAAAATTATCCAAGAATTAGAAGGGGTTTTTCGTGGTGCAGGCTGGAACGTCATCAAAGTGGTTTGGGGACGACGCTGGGATGCACTACTTGAACGAGATAAAAAAGGCCTGATTAGCCAACGAATGATGGCATGTGTGGATGGTGATTATCAAACATTTAAATCAAAAGATGGCGCCTATGTTCGTGAACATTTCTTCAATACCCCTGAATTACAAGCCTTAGTGGCAAACCTAACCGATCAGGATATTTGGGAATTAAATCGTGGTGGACATGATCCTATTAAGGTTTTTACGGCTTACCAAGCGGCGGTCAATCATCAAGGACAACCGACGGTTATTTTAGCCAAAACGGTAAAAGGTTACGGGATGGGGGAATCGGGTCAAGCTCAAAATACTTCCCATCAGCAGAAAAAAATGAGTATTGAATCGTTACGCCGTTTTCGAGATAAATACGAATTAGCGGTAACGGATGCAGAATTAAATGATTTGCCGTACTTGACCTTTGAAGAAGGTTCAAAAGAACTTAATTACATGCAACAACGCCGATTAAATTTAGGCGGTTATATACCTTCTCGTCGTCAAAAATCGTATGCACTTGAGGTGCCTGAATTATCAGCCTTCAAGAGCCTGTTAGGGGCAAGTCGTGCAGGCAATGAAATTTCAACCACGATGGCATTTGTTAAAATTTTAAATATTTTGGTAAAAGATAAAAATATTGGTAAGCAAATTGTACCAATTGTCCCTGATGAATCACGTACGTTTGGTATGGAAGGCATGTTTCGCCAATTAGGTATTTGGTCTCAAGTTGGGCAACTTTATACGCCTCAAGATGCTGAGCAATTGATGTTTTATAAGGAAGATAAAGCAGGGCAAGTGTTACAAGAAGGCATCAATGAAGCAGGAGGCTTATGTGATTGGATTGCGGCAGGAACGGCTTATTCAACACATGGCGTGCCAATGCTACCATTTTTTATTTACTATTCTATGTTTGGTTTTCAACGAGTCGCCGATTTAATTTGGGCAGCGGCCGACCAACGAACACGGGGCTTTTTATTAGGGGCAACGGCAGGACGAACGACTTTAAATGGCGAAGGTTTGCAGCATGAAGATGGGCACAGTCAAGTTTTTGCCGCTACCGTTCCTAACTGCGTTACTTACGACCCGACCTATAGTTTTGAATTAGCAGTTATTATTCAAGACGGCTTACGGCGGATGTATGTTGAGCAAGAAGATGTGTTTTATTACATTACCGTGATGAATGAAAACTACGCACATCCTGCGATGCCTGACGGGGTTGAAAAAGATATTTTAAAAGGGATGTATTTATTTCAAGCAACGACTAAAACCGATGCGTTAACGGTACAATTATTGGGCTCTGGGGTTATTTTTAACGAAGTACTTCATGCGGCACAATTATTAAAAGAGGACTGGGGTATTGAGTCAAATTTATGGAGTTGTCCTAGTTTTACTGAGCTTGCACGGGATGCTCAAGCCTGTGAACGCTGGAATCGCTTAAACCCAACAAAGCCTAAAAAGCAATCGCATGTAGCGCAGTGTCTTACTGATAATAGTCTGCCTATTATTGTGGCCAGTGATTATGTTCGAGCTTATCCTGAACAAATCCGAGCGTATGTGGAAGCCTCGTTTACAGTTTTAGGGACCGATGGTTTTGGTCGTTCGGATACTCGTGAAAATTTACGTAGTTTTTTTGAGGTTAATAGTTACCATGTTGTCATTGCGGCGTTAAAAAGTTTGGCTGATAATGGCAAATTTGAATTGTCAAAAGTAGAAGTTGCTATCGCCAAATATAATATTGATCCGAATAAATCGGCACCGTGGCTAGTCTAAAATAACAAGGATAATGATGAGCGATATAATTGAAATAAAAGTGCCTGATATTGGTGATGTAGGTGAAGTCGAAGTCATTGAAGTATCAATTCAGCCTGGTGATGTTGTTGAATTAGAACAATCTTTATTAGTCATGGAAACCGATAAAGCATCAATGGAATTGCCTTCTACTGCCCGTGGTACGATACAAGAAGTTAAAGTTAAAGTCGGTGATAAAGTTTCAGAAGGATCGTTAGTTGTAACCTTATTAAAAACTATAGATAGCGATTCTGTATCAAAAACGCCTGAAATTTCTGAGAAACCGATCGAAATACAAAAAATAAAAACGGTTACCGAGGAGGTAACAAAAACAGTTGCTCCCAGTGAAAAAGAAATTATTATAACAACACCATCGAATACTAATACGGTTTACGCATCCCCAGGTGTTAGACGTTTTGCGCGTGAGTTAGGCGCTGATTTATCTAAAATATCAGTGGGTTCAGGGCGAAAGGGTCGGCTTTTAAAAGAAGATATTAAAAACTTTGTGAAGCAATCGTTGTCTAAAAAAAGCAGTAACCATCAAATGACAGGTTCTGGAATTCCTGCATTACCAACGGTTAATTTTTCAAAATTTGGTGACACAGAAGAAAAGCCGCTCAGTAAAATTAAACGTTTAACGGGTAAAAACTTGAGTTGCAATTGGTTGAATTTACCGATGGTCACGCAACATGAAGAAGCTGATATTACCGAGATGGAAGCATTTCGAAAAGCCTTGAATGTGGAACAAGTTGCCTCACAGCAAATTAAAGTAACCCCTTTAGCGTTTATTATTAAAGCGGTGCTTGCCGCGATGAAAGCGTATCCTCAATTTAACAGTTCATTATCGGCAGATGGTGAACGTTTAATTTATAAAAAATATTTTAATATTGGTATTGCCGTTGATACGCCAAATGGCTTAGTCGTACCTGTGATCAAACAGGCCGACCAAAAAAGTATTTTAGAATTGGTTGAATCCATGCGGGCGTTAAGTTTTAAAGCGCGTGAAGGTAAATTATTACCCGCTGATATGCAAGGGGGATGTTTTACCATTTCAAGTTTAGGCGGGATTGGTGGTACTGGGTTTACGCCCATTGTGAATGCACCTGAAGTGGCTATTTTAGGCGTAGCGCGGGCGAGTATGAAGCCTGTTTGGGATGGTAAAGAATTTATTCCTAAACTGATGTTACCACTGGATTTAACTTATGATCATCGAGTTATAGACGGTGCGGATGGTGCTCGTTTTGTGGTTGCCATTACAAAGTATCTCAATGATGTTAGGCGTTTATTACTCTAATATTATTGAGTCATTAACAGAAGGATTCATTATGAAACGGTTATTGATTTTAGTTAGCTTGATTCCTTGTCTTTGTTTTGCTGAAGTGACGGTGAGTGAATTACCGCCACCGATGCCAGAATTGCCTGACATTCCCATCCCAATTCAAGATGGCGAAGCAATTGAGTTACCTGAAATTACAATTATTCATCGTGAAGGAAAAACCATTCATGAATATCGACGAAAAGGGCAATTGTTTATGATAAAAGTGATTCCTGATATAGGTTTTCCGTATTATTTTATTGATACCGATGGTGATGGCACGATGGAAGTGCATAAAAGTGATTTAGATCGTGAGCAAAAAGTAAATCAATGGAAAATTTTTGAATGGAATTAGGAATTAATGTCGGTTTATACTTCAATTAATCACTTACAATTAAATGATCTTTTAAATTATTACCGTTTAGGAAAGCTGATTAATTTTGAAGGCATTGAAGCGGGAATTGAAAACACAAATTATCGTTTTGAAACGACTACAGGATATTATATTTTAACGATATTTGAAAGTTTAGACGCTCAAGAATTACCTTTTTTTTTTGATTTACTGCAACATTATCAACAAGCAGGGGTTTCTTGCCCAACATTTCAGATAGACTGCCAAGGTCATCGGTTTCGAGGATTCAACTCAAAACCTGTGGCCATTTTTGTTTGTATCAATGGAAAATCACTAATAACACCAACGCGAGCTAATTGCGCTGAAATTGGTGCCGAGCTGGGTAAAATTCATCGTGCTGGGGCGAACTTTTCTTTGCATCGAAAAAACCCCAAAGGGAGTGAATGGATTCGTAAGACCGCTGAGCAATTACAATCCCAATTAAATACCGAAGAAAAAACTAGCATTAATGATTATTTCATCAACCAATTACAGGTAGATACATTACCGCGCGGCGTGATTCACGGGGATTTATTTAAAGATAATAGTCTATTTTTTAAGGGAAAATTATCAGGCGTATTAGATTTTTATTTAGCCTGTGAGGACGACTTATTATTGGATTTGGCAATTACCGTCAATGACTGGTGTTATCATCAAGGGCAATTAGATCATCAAAAAATGAACGCTTTGTTAAGCGCCTATCAACAACTAAGACCACTAGAAAAGTGTGAAAAACAAAGTTGGAGCGTGATGTTGCAAAAAGCGGCATTACGGTTTTGGTTAGCTCGTTTAAAACGCCAATCAGACACTCAAACCGCACAATTAACCCTTCAAAAAGATCCAAACACATATAAGAAAATTTTTCTTTCACATTTAAATAACCCTATAAAACTTATTTAACTAAAATATTGGTTCTAGGTTATTAATACTTCGTCTCGTTTCATAGTATTTAACTTTACCCTGATTTCAGTTATTTGAAACCGTTTTAACCACTATTTGAATTATGCTTGAAAACATTCCCAAAAATTATTTCCTCATTACACTTATATTTTATGCTAAAGCCGAGTTGAGCGGCACGGTTATTATTACTCTGGTGAGCAATACATCGGTGCCTCTCGAACGTTTTGTTATCGGGATTGATAGATAGCTTTGGTAAAGAATTAGAAAATGGCGATGTTGGGCTATTTTTCTATGCAGGTCATGGCATTCAATCACAAGGCACAAATTACCTTATTCCCGTCAATGCAAAATTAAGCCGTGAGAAAGATTTAAAATACAACGCGATTGATGCAGGAAAAATATTAGACGAGCTAATAATGGCCTAAATATCGTCATTTTAGATGCTTGTCGAAATAACCCTTTAAGCCGTAGTTTTAGAAGTTCCAGTCAGAGCTTAAGCCAAATAGGCAATATTCCATCTGGATTATTACTACGGCTCTGGGGGATGTTGCGTTAGATGGTGAAGGAACAAACAGTCCCTATACCACCGCATTAGTTAAATCTATGAATAACTGCAGGGCAACCGTTGGAGCTGGTTTTTAAAGATGTTTTAAAACAAGTCAGTAAAATCACGAAAGAAAAACAAACACCTTGGTTTAACTCATCAGTTGAGGGTGATTTTTATTTTGTAACGGTCGAAATTAAGCAGCCTAATGCAACCCCCAGAGTATCCACACAAGAAGAAAAAGAATTTATGAAGGAAAAAGTGGAGGCTCGGTGTTACTTCAACACCGTCAAAAGTAATGTATGAGCATTATTTATAAAAGAAAATATTCAGACTTAGCCCGTCTTAAAATCCAAACGCATAGCAATCCTCCCATCGTATAAACCGCCACATTAATTCCACCTCCAGCTTCTACGTTAACTAACGTCCTTAAAGATAAGCCTGCTAATTTAGGCGATATTGAATCATGGGATATTTATAAAGCAAAAGTAGCTTATAAAGCAAAAAAACTGTCTCGTGCAAATTATTCGTCAGCTTGAAACCAATTATAAGCAAAAAATTCAAGTGTTAAAACAAGGTTATCGTCAGGAGAATTATACAAAAATTGAGTACAAGAAAAAAATTAGGGATGCAAAGTTAGCATATACAGGTCGAAAATAAAAATGCTCGGAGTAAGATAACATGCCTGAAATAACACCGATAATTTGATTTTAATTTCTTTATAATGATACTCAGAGTATTTTTATATTTCAAGTTGCTCTATGAATTATGACAAAAAACATAGAAATTAAAAATGCCTATTATCAACTCTTCTCCTTACATTTAATGAAACTATTATGGAAATAACGGACTTTAAAAGCCTGCTCTACGTTGGACGACAACAGCCCACCCCTCAGCGCTTTCTTTTTGTTTTTTTGCAAGCTGCGTTGCCCGATGATCATAACGAAAATGATAAACAACAGTTTGAGTCAGGACAAGGTGGTGAGCTAAAGACGATTATGTGTGTTGATAAAAACTTATCCGACTTAACCGATTTTTCTGATTTAGTCATTGAATCAAAACAGATGAATCAAGACTGGAACATGGTATTAGTCGCCTGTCTTTCTGGACATAACGATCAATTCCCTACTGCAGAGGAAGCAGAAGAACCGCTTAATAGGATGGTTGAAGCGGTGCAAAACGGAGCTGACTTATCAAGATATTTAGCATTTGATAAATTGGGTGATTTGTTGCAGTTTGCGTAAATTTTTAATTTAAAAAGCTAGGTGTCAAGTCCCGATAGGCCATAATAAAAATATTACTCAATAATTTCCCTCGGCGGCCACGCTAAACTAAAATCAGCACGATCTAAGGTTAAATTAACATTGTACGCAGGGTCATTTTGGATAATAATCGGCCATTTTTGTTGCATGTACTGGGTTTCTTTAATGAAGCGTTCTTGTTTTTGCGGTGAATCATCCAAACCACGAGTGACGGATTCATGATGATAAAGCATGGCAAAAGGCGTGTAGATGTTTCGATAACCGCATGTTAATAATTTTAAACACAGGTCGACATCGTTAAACGCAATGGTTAAATCTTGCTCATTGAGACCTTTGGCTTCTAAAAATTTCTCTTTTTGTACCACCAGACAGGCGGCAGTCACGGCTGACATGCTTTGCGTTAAGGCGGCGCGTCCAAAATAACCGGGTAAATTTGAAGCAAGCATATGATGGGAATGCCCCGCACAACTGCCTAACCCTAAAATAACCCCAGCATGTTGGATGACATTGTGATCGTATAATAATTTTGCACCGACGGCACCAACATTAGGTTGTACGGCGATGCTAACCATTTCACTCAACCAATTGGGCGAAATAATTTCAGTATCATTATTGAGCAACGCAATCAATTCACCCTTAGCGTGTGAGACGGCTAGATTATTTTGCGCAGAATAATTAAAAGGGCGATCATCCCGCAGAACTCGAAAGTTTTCATGCGTTTGTGCTAACTGAGAAAAATACCTCACCGCTTCTGGTTCGTCAGAGCCATTATCAATCAGAATCACTTCAAAGTTTTGATAAGTAGTTAGATCATAAAGGCTTTCAATACATTTTTGGACATAGTCTTTTGCATTGCGAGTTGGGATAATAATTGAAACAAAGGGTTCTTGTTTAGGCAGGTCAAAATACAACCGATGACCATATTCAAACCGTTTTACATGGGCGTTGAGCTTACAACGTTGCAGATGTTCGTTGACCGCTTTTTCCGCCGCAATGGAGGCATAAGGTTTGGTCTCAATATTTTTCGCGACACTGCCATTTAAAATACGCCAATGATAAAGCACTTTGGGAATATGAATAATTTGCTCAGAATTTATTTTTTCAATAAATCGTAACGCCAAATCATAATCTTGAGAGCCTTCAAACCCGACTCTAAAGCCCCCTATGTCACGCATAATATCGGTTTTATAAACCCCTAAATGTGAAATCATATTATGACCTAAAAATAACTCACGATTCCAGTCAGATTTAAAATAAGGATTAATACGAGTGCCATTTTCTTCGGATAATTTATCTTCGTCTGAATAAATTAACGCGGCATTTGGATTTTTATTAATCGCATCCACCACCCAAAACAGCGCGTGTTCAGGAATTAAATCATCATGATCGACTAGGGCGATAAATTCCCCTGTGGCTAAGGTGAGCGCTGAATTTGAGGCGGCAGAAATATGACCATTTTCCGTGCGAAAAACAATTTTTATGCGTGAATCTCC
>JAGLEW010000169.1 GCA_023144875.1 Methylococcales bacterium | reverse complement strand
CCTTGTAAATGCGGTAATATTTTTTGCTGGGTATCTTTTAAATATTGCAACAAACACCCACTGGCGGCAATTGCCAAGGTCATATTTTCACAGCCAAAGCCTTTTAAATCCTGTACTTCAAATTGTCGTAACAATCGCTGAGTGGCCGTTTCGGTTTCAAAATGCCATGAAGGTCGTTTGCATAAATCGGCTCTTTTTGACAAAACGGATGGTAATTTCCAGTCTTCATTGACTAATAATTCCGCAGGATTAAGGCGTTCAAGTTCGGTATAGAGTTGTTCAATGGTATTTAATTCTTGCAGAACAAAGCGACCACTTGAAACATCTAAACAGGCGATACCGTAGCCATTTTTTTTATATGCTAAAGCGACTAATAAATTATCACAGCGGTCATCTAATAAGGCTTCATCGGTGACAGTGGCTGGGGTGATAATGCGGACGACTTTACGTTCAACAGGGCCTTTTGAAGTCGCAGGGTCACCAATTTGCTCACACATGGCAACCGATTGGTTTTGTTTGAGTAATCGGGCAATGTAATTTTCCGCCGCATGATGGGGAACACCTGCCATAGGAATCGGCGTGCCTGCGGTTTTTCCGCGGCTGGTTAAGGTGATGTCTAATAATTGTGAAGCGCGTTTAGCATCGTCAAAAAAAAGCTCGTAAAAATCCCCCATCCGATAAAAAACCAAGGTGTCGGGGTGTTGTGATTTAATCTGCAAATATTGCTGCATCATTGGGGTATGTTCAGCGGTTTTTTTAGGAGTTGCCATATTAATGTTCAATAAAAAGTGTGCTTAAGGCATTAAGTGTATTGAGATCAGAGCGATCACTATAAATGCCGCTTGAAGGGTTTTCTAAGCCCATACCACGCACAAATAAATAGCGCACCCCTCCAAAATGTTGCTGATAATCATAATTGGGTAAACGTTGTTGTAAATATAAATGCAAGACTACGCTGTAAAGCCAATATTGCAGACCATAATTATGCGCTTGCATGGCAGTCATTAACGCCTCAGGCTCATAACTATCAAGGCTATTACTTTTATAATCCATCACATAATAGCGCCCTTCATATTCACACATTAAATCAATAAAGCCCGTTAAATACCCCGCCAATTCTTTTTCGTAAAGCGGTTGATAAGCAGGGCAATGGGCAAGTAATTGATTTATTTTCCGAAGGTTTAGCGGCTTAATAGCGAGATAAAACGGCATTTCTTTAATGCACTGCCAATGATTAAGATTTTTTAAACAAAAATTAGGGTCATCCAAGGATAAAGGTGTACTGACAATGGTGTGTAATAATTGAATTAATAACGGCGGGTTTTCTAACGTAATCCCATAACGCTGGCAGGTTTGTTCACATTGGGCGCTGAGATTAAACTCAGGATCGGCTAAATTTTTGAAGCTATTAAATTCCAATAAATTATGAATCACATTTCCCATCTGCGCACCTTTAGGCAATAGTGACCACGGGTTTAGACTTAAAGTTTCCGATTTTTTAATCGTAGGCTCGGTTAAATGTGGTTCGGTCAGTGAGGATAAGGCGGTGTAACTACTGATGGTCCAGTGAGTTTGAGTGAACGGTTTTCTCATTCGAGCTTTTAACGCACTGGTTGCTTTTTTCGCCTGATAAAATTGCGTTGAACGGGTTTCAGGGTCGATTAACTGATAATCAAAACAGGTGTTATATTCACTTTTTAAGGTTTGGAGTTTATGGGTTTGTTGCTCAAAATCATCTTCCCAAAAAGCCATTAAATAAGCAAACGCCGAGCGGTTAGGAATTGTTTTGGTACGGACATTTGCCCACGCCAGATAACAGCGGTATTTTGCACGGGTTAACGCGACATATAAAATGCGTA
>JAGLEW010000168.1 GCA_023144875.1 Methylococcales bacterium | reverse complement strand
AATTATCGAATAGATTAAGAAAAATTATTTAGACTTATAAAATATCTTAAACCAGTAAGGAGGTTTAACTATGCGTGTTTGTATTATTGGCGCAGGTGTTTCAGCACTTGTCACTGCCAAAGAATTAATGGCTAAAAACATTGATGTAAAGATGTTTGATAAACGCAGTAAATTAGGCGGTCTATGGAATTTTGACCCCAAACTTTCAACGGTTTCAGATCATACAGTCTTAAGCACCTCCATCTCGTTTATTCAATTTTCAGATTTTCCTGAAATGGATGCCTTGGGCGAAGGTTATTTTCCACACTATAAAGTTTATCTACGCTATTTAGAAAAATATGTGGCGACGCATAATTTATTACCCCATATAAGCTTTAATCATGAAGCCATTAAAACCGAACAAAAAGGCGATCAATGGGAGGTAAGCTTTTTACATAATAAAAAAATTCATATCGAAACCTTTGATTATGTGGTGGTTTGCACAGGGCTAAATCATGAACCTTCACTCCCCACATTTGAAGGTGAAGAAAATTTCAAAGGTCTCAACATTCATTCTTCTTTACTAGAAAGCACGGAAAGCTTACGTGATAAACGGGTTTTAATTGTCGGAGGGGGTGAAAGTGCGGCGGATTTAGCCCATGCGGCATTGCCTTATGCTAAAAAACTTTATATGTCATTTCGGAAAGGCAATATTATTTCCATGAGTAAAGGCCCCAAACAACGCCCTGCCGATCATGGTTCCTTTCGCTCGAAAGTGTGGCTCCCAAAAATATTTTTACACGATTTACATCATTGTTGTATTCCCAATGTTCGCGATCAATATTCTGCTTTCCGAACCTTTTACGTTGTTTTATCTTTACCTTTATTATTACTGACGTTTTCATTTAAAAAATTTGGACAAGAGTTTTTAACCTTATTTGATAAAAAAATGTGGACAGCACTTTTTTCTCCGCCTAAGCGTTATGGCCCTGCATCGGGTTTAAAATTAAGCGAAGCGTGTGAGGAATTAACGAAAGAACCCACAGAATGCAAAATTGAATTAAAAAAACGCTTCGATAAATTACGCCAATTATTTTCATGGTATTCAGGTAATTTAGGCAGCACCCAACCTTTTACGAAAAGCTCGGCTTTTTTTCATGACATCGCCCGTGGAAAAATTACCGTTAAACCGAATATTAAACAGTATGACGCGACCACCATTGTGTTTGAAGATGGAAGCACTGAAGAAATAGATGTAGTGGTATTGTGTACGGGGTTTCGTTTGCAAGTTCCTTTTTTGGATGATCAAGAATTGGACGGACGCAAAATGTATAAAAATACCTTTTTACCCAATAAACCCAATATGGCTTTTTTAGGCTTAGTACGCGGTAGTATTGGAGCAACCCCACCTGTGCCTGAAATGCAAGCTCGTTGGTTAGCAGGAATTTTAAGCAAACGCTTAAAGATGCCAGACCTAGACACCATGAAGGCGGTGATTAAAAAAGACGCTGAAATTTACAACCGTGTGCGCCCTAACCACGCTGAACGTTTGACTTTTTTAGTGGATTATCACGCGCTTATGGATGAACTCGCAGGGGTGATCGGCTGTAAACCGCAGTTATCAGAACTCATATTCCAACCTAAAGTCCTCTACAAAGTATTATTTGGCCCGATGACCTGCTGTCAATATCGTTTACATGGCCCCGATGCCAACCCTGAAGCGGCAATGAAAGCATTGGATAACACCCCCTCGCCCTTATTATTTCGAGTAGTACAAGGGGTAGTCTTGTATGCTTTTATGAAACCTGTTTTTGTGGTCTTAACCAAACTGGGCTTTGAAAAATTTAAACCTGTGTTATAGCGTCAAAATAAAGCCCTCCGTCGTATAGGGCGGAGGGAACGGACTCACCCTATCCCCATACGCTATAAAACTAAAACCTCATTTCCCCTTTTAATTTGAAAAATATATCGTAGAATTAAGTTATGAAACGACTGGGGCTTTATTTTTTAGCATTTTCCATTTTTTGGATCTCCACATGGATGGTTACGGATATCCATGATTTGTCGATGCTCGAACAACCCCACCCACTTTTTTCGATTGAAGCCATCGCGCATCAAGACGTACATTTACACGATGAACCGCATTGCGAAAGCCCTTGTAGTTACGATCATGGTGGACACGTCGGTCAGACACTCCCCGTGATCTCAGTCAGCAATCGTTATATCCCTACGCACCAGTTTATTTTTTCAGCCTATAACAATGTATGGGCTTTTAGAATCATCCCACCTAAATTTCGCCCGCCTATCTACACATAAAAAAATTCCCCAGTCGCTCAAAAATTTTTGAGCTTTTCGGTTTTCAATTGCCTTTTCGTAAAGGTGATCTTTTTTGTGTTATCCGATTTTATGTATTTACCGTCCCCTTTTTTTACTTTTAAAGACACATTTAAATTGTTAAGTGTATTAGTTTTTTGTTTCCCACTCTCAGAAACACTTGCTGATAATTCAGCGACGTTACCATCGTATCCAGAAACCAAAGGTGCGTTAACATTATCCAAAGCGTTACAAATTGCCTTAATTAAAAACCCTGAATTAGCCGTTTTTTCAACTGCTATTCAAATCGAAGCCGCGAAAACCTTTCAAGAAAGTCGCTATCCGAACCCAGATCTAACCTTTGGCATTTCCAATTTTGGGAATCCTGCTTACGAAGGCTTTGATGGTGAATCCATTAGTTTAGAGTTAAGCCAGTTGATTGAATTAGGCGGTAAACGGGCGGCGAGAATCAAGGCGGCTAACTTGACGAAAGAATTGGCGGTGTGGGATTATGAAACCAAGCGTATTGATGTCATGACTCAAGTCGCCCAAGCCTTTATCAAAACCTTAGCGGCGCAAGAATTTTTACACTTATCTCAAAAAATACACGCCATCACTCAACAAATGAGTACAACGGTGGCAACTTTATTTCGGCTAGGAAATGTTGCGTCCATTGAAAAAATAAATGCAAAAACGGTTGAAATAAACGCCCGACTTGAACAAATGCGCGCCGAAAAAAATCTAGAGATTAAGCGAAAACAATTGGCGGCAACATGGGGCAGTTCACGAGCGAAATTCAACGCGGTGGTTGGCGATTTAGAAGCGGTTCAAGAATTACCCAGCCGACACTTTTTATTAAAAAAAATCAAACAAAACCCTGATTTAGCCCGTTGGCACGATGAAATTAATCAGCGTCAGGCACTCATCCATGTGGAAAAAGCCAAAGCCGTCCCTGATGTCACCGTCACGGTAGGCGTAAATCATAATTTAATTCCGAATGAAGCGACAATGTCCGTCGGTTTTTCAATTCCTTTACCAATCTTTGATCGTAATCAAGGCGCTATTTTAGCCGCGAACTATGACGTTAACAAAGCCGAAGCCATCCAAAAACACCACCATTTTACTTTAAAACAAATCTTAAATGACCGTTATCAGCAATTAGAAATGGCGTATGAGGAAATTATTATTTTACGTGATGAACTGATTCCCAATGCCAACAGTCGTTATGAAATTGCCAAAAAAGGCTATCAATATGGAAAATTTGATTTACTCAACGTATTAGACGCGCAGCGCACTTTATTCACCATTCAAAAACAATATTTAAACATTTTAACCCAATATCATTTAAATGTTGCCTTTATTGAACGGCTCACAGGCAGTGCTTTACATTCAGTCATTGAAAAAACGGAGTCATAATATGAAACTTTTAATGTTTATCTTTTTATTGACATTTTTTTTAACCGCCAGCCAAATTGGTGCGGATGAAGAATTACATGAACACGGTCATGAAGCACACGCTGAACCTAAGCATGAAAAAGAACACGACAATCATGACCATGACGAACACGAAGAACATAAGCATGAAGAACATGACGAGCATAAACATGAAAAGAAACAAGATGAACACGGTCATGAAGAACATGAAAAACATGACGAGCATGAAGGCCATGATGATCACGAGGAAGAAGGGCTAAAATTTACGCAAGCGCAGTTAAATGAATTTTCAATCAAATTATCACAAGCCACTTCAGGTATGATTCATAAAACCTTAAAATTATCAGGGGAAGTGGCGATTGATCCACAACGAATCCATCATATTGCCGCACAAATTTCAGGGGTAGTGCATCAGGTTCATAAACACTTAGGCGATCAAGTAAAAAAAGGCGATTTATTAATCAGCTTAGTGAGTCGTGATTTAGTCGAGGTAAAAGCGAAATTAATCGCGGCAAAAAGTCAGCTTGATTTTGCCAATGTCACGCTGGAACGGGAACAACTTTTATTTGAGGAAGGGATTACCGCAAAGCGTGATTATCTCGCCGCACAACAAGCACAAGCCGAAATATCAGGGGTATTTGAAACCGAAAAACAACATCTATTCACTTTAGGGGTAAATCCTGATGAAATCAGCGCTATTTTAAATCGAACCGATAAAAAAGTGAGTTTATACCCTGTTTATGCCTCTGCATCTGGCGTGGTAATTGAGCAACATATTACTCAAGGGGAAGTTTTTGATGCGTCTAAAAATACGCTAACCATTGCTGATTTAAATAAAGTCTGGGTGAATTTAACCGTGTATCAAAAAGATTTAGCCTCCATTCAAAAAGGGCAACCTGTTTTGATTGAAAACCGCTTTGCGAAGGATAAAAAAGCGACCACGCGAGGGAAAATTGAATGGATCAGCCCCATTTTAGATGAAAAAACCCGCAGTGCAACCGCACGCCTTACGATTCATAATTCACATGGAAATTGGCGACCAGGGTTATTTGTTAATGCCAATATTTCACTGGAAAAAACCCACGTTGGCATTATGATTCCACACTCCGCTTTACAAACACTGGAAGGTAAAACTATCGTTTTTATCGAACATGAAAAAGGCGAATTTGAACCCCAAACGGTCATTGCAGGACGTAAAAATAAACGCGGTGT
>JAGLEW010000167.1 GCA_023144875.1 Methylococcales bacterium | reverse complement strand
GAAAAAATATTAGTTCAACATCAAGCTAAATATTTAAAAAGTGATGTTTTAATTGCGCCCCATCATGGCAGTAAAACTTCTTCAACGGCTCTTTTTTTAAAAAAAGTACAACCAAAATGGGTACTCATTCCATCAGGGTATAAAAATCGGTTTCATTTTCCCCATACCGAGGTTTTAAAACGTTATCAGCATCAAAATATTAAATGGTTTTCAACCGCAGATCAGGGCATGTTAACCGCTTCAATGCTGGAATCAGGGCAAAAAATCACTGCCTATCGCCAACAACAGACCAAATATTGGAATTTTCAGAACTAACCTTATAATTTTTTAATTTCTTGCTGAAGTTGGGCAATTAATTCGGTTGGGGTCGCTTGACCTTTATTAAAAAGATGCGTGAATTTTTGTTGGGTCATTTGATAAAAAACAAGGCGTTGATTCTTTTTAACCTCTAATAAATCCGCAATAGCGACTAAATGCGCGCCTTTTCCCTGTGACATATTTGCGCTTAAGTTCATCCAGTTTATTTTTGCAAATTCAATCGCTTGATGAATATTTGAAGCCGATGGGGAAGAATCTTTGGACACATTCGTCGATGAACCCGAGGAAGAATCCGACACATTGGTGAAGGTTTGAGAGCTTGCCGCAATCGTATCGGTAATGGATGAGCAGCCTGATAATATGAAATGAGCGGCGATTAAGACAAACCCTATGCGTAAATTAATCATTCGAGTAACTCCAAAATAAACTATTAAAATAAAAATGCCCTGTTTAGGAGCATTTACTATCCCCACAATTCAGACACGTCATACATCCGTCCATCATTACTAGGGCTTTGGTTAAACATTTATTGCATAATTCAGCACGCGCAGGAAAGCCGTCATCCGATGATTCATTGGACGTAGTATCCTTATTTTGAGCTTCAAATTCTTGCCGTTTTTGTGCTAAAAAACGCTGGCGATGTTCGTCCATTTCTTCTGTTTTTAACATTCCGATTTGTTTCATATGACATTCAATGGCACTGCCAATTTCAGCCACTAACGATGGCATATAAACCCCACCGCGTTTAAAATAACCGCCTTTAGGATCAAAAACCGCTTTTAGTTCTTCCACTAAAAAACAAATGTCTCCGCCTTTCCGAAAACAGGCTGAAATCACCCGTGTTAATGCCAGAACCCATTGAAAGTGTTCCATATTTTTGGAATTAATAAATACTTCATACGGGCGGCGTTCTTCATGATCCGTGTCTTCATTTAAAATAATATCATTAATCGTGATATATAAAGCGTGTTCTGATTGAGGCGTTTTAATTTTATAAGTTGAGCCGATTAACATTTCAGGACGTTGAGTGGCTTCGTGCAATATATCAGGTTTTGTTTCTTCTGCTTTTTTTTGGGTATCTTCTAACGAAGTATCTTTCGTAAGCACTTGATAACTTACAATTTTTTGATCTATTTTTATTGCCATTTTACTTCCAATTTAGGTCAGTTGAATTAAAAAAAGCGGAGGTGTTAAGTCCGCTTTTTATTCATATCATCGCAATACGCCATGAAAAGTTAGCTTTTAATGCACATCTTTCCAATATTCACGTTTGAGTAGATACGCCAATACAATAAACATCATTAAGAAAAATAATACATATTTTCCCATGCTTTGACGTTGAACTTGTGTAGGCTCTCCCACATAAACCAAGAAATTAACCAGATCATTACTAAACTGATCAAACTCTTTGGGTGAAAGCGTTCCAGCCGATTCTAGTACTAATTTATCAATCACCTGACGACCATCGACCTCTTTATGGATGGCTTTTTGGATGCCTTGTAATTTCCACAATACATTCGGCATACCGACATCTTCAAAGGTCAGGTTGTTGGTTCCGATAGCACGAGTGTCATCGGCGTAAAAACTTTTAAGATAGGTATAAAGCCAGTCTGCACCCCGCGAACGGGCAATCAATGATAAATCAGGCGGCGGGGTTCCAAACCATTTAGT